>JANWHX010000045.1 GCA_025450235.1 Chitinophagaceae bacterium
AGTGTGGCCTTGAACTCTGCTTCTTCTATCAATTGCGCAGCCCTGTCATAACTTGCCTTGGTTTCCTCTTCTGTGGCGTCACCTGCTTTCCAGAATTCAAATAGCACAGCAAAATCCTCTACGGCAGTATTAACCTGCTCATACAAATTCACCCAGTATTCATTAAGCTTGATGTTCTTGAGAATTTCGGTGGCTCGTTTATTATCGTCCCAGAAACCGGGACTTAGCGAGAGTTGTTTGTTTTCGGCGATTTTTTGTTGTCTGTTATCGACGTCAAAGAAACCTCCTTACCCCGGCAATGCGGGACCGCATATCATTTAATTTTTCTGTTGTCATGGGCGCAAAGGTAAAGAAAAGGTTTAAGGTTTAAGGGTTTAACGGTTAAACGGTTTAAGGTTGCGAAAACTGCTCGAAGTCCTCTCTTCATCTCTTCAAAGGCGATGTCTCCGCCAGCAGCTTCTGTAAACAAAATGAATTTGGCGGCGGGACTCGCCGTGCTATGAAGAAGAAAGTAAATGTTTAAGGTTCTGTTCAATACTCAGCATATCGGTAGAAGCAAAAGAAAATATCTTGAAACTACAAGTGCCTGATGGCTTTGAAGAGAGTAAGACTTTAATTAAGAAATTTATGTTAAAGCAAGATTTCGCCCGTAAATAGTATTAAAGCATTTTTTAGATTTAATTACCTTGGACTACAACTCCGTCCCATGCGCAATGAGTAATTTTTTCCATCCATGTAAAGACAACCAAGCCATGAAGTTTCCAAGCTTTTTATTTGTTTTTATGGCACTTTATTGCACTATTTTTTCTCAAACAACCTCTAAGAAAAAGGCATTTTCTGAGCACGGGATGAATGTCCGGAAAGCAGCCAATTACTATCTAAAAAAGAAAATTAATCCATCACCTCAATTTTCTGTTCAATATGCTTCGCTTTTTTCCGGTCTCCAGGGCTATAGAAAGAAAGACACATTATTAGCTGCCAAACTGATAAAAAGACTATACAAGGTTAATGATATTCTTTTTTACCGGCTGATGCGGATTCGTTTAGAATGGGAATTTAGACAGCATGTACAACTGTCTCCTTTGGATTCCATACTACCTCGCTTAAAAAATAATATTGATTCATCCAAGTATTACTATATGATGGGCCTTTACTTTGAGGATAGCATGTATGTAAGGACCGCCCGTAGGTTCGGATATGTAAGGGTCAACAGTGATGGAAATGAAATTGTTGACTGGAGAAAAATGAGATCATTTAAGTTTGACGATCCGAGACTTTTTGAACTACATAACGACATCGATATTGACATTAGCAGCAATCATAATTATTCTAAAAGAGATCCAATCGCAGATACGGCTATACTATACTATAAAAAAGCAATTAATCTTGATACGTCAGAATTTTATTATTTGAAAAATCTGCTGATTTTATTATCCTTCGTTGGGGATGATGCAGAAACACAGCAAGTAATAAGTTCAAACCTGGGCAACTATACTGACAAAGAAAAAAAATGGCTCAAAAAATATCTTGATAGCCATTAATTGAAGCCTTCGAAGGAAATAATTTATTTCGCTTTTTGCCTGGCTTCTTCTTTCATTTTTTCATTGGCAGTGATCACAAACTGCACACGCCTGTTCAACGCCCTGTTACCATCACTGTTATTCTCTGTTATTGGCTGATTTTCGCCATACCAGCTTGTAATGAGCCTTGTCGACGGAATTCCATCGGCCCTTAACGCCTTGCCCACAGCCTCCGCCCTTCTTTTTGAAAGCGTCATATTATATTTCCCAGTCCCCACATCATCGGTATGGCCCTCAATCAGGATATTTGTTTCATCATACTCCGCAAATATTTTTTGTAATTTACCCAATGCCAGCTTTGAATTAGCATTGATTGAATATTTATCGGTTGCAAAATATACACCTGCCTTGCTTCCGTCGGGATTATTTTCGTCAAAGGTCACATTGATACCTTCCCCAATACGTTCTACTTTTGCCCCGGGTACTTCTGTTTTTATTTTTTCGGCCTGCTTGTCCATGTCGTGACCGATAATACCACCGGCAACACCTCCTACGGCAGCCCCGATAATGGCACCAAGGGCTGTATTGTTTTTATTCCCTACGTTATTGCCGATCACTCCACCGATTACCGCACCACCCGCGGCGCCTACTGCAACACCTTTATCCTGGTTACTGGTTTTCTTTACTGTATTGCAACTGGCTGTCATCAGCATTATAAATGCCGCAGACAAGATCATATTCCTGCTCGTTTGTTTCATGATTATTTTTATTTTAATTTCTTGTAAAATTGTAGATAACCGCCGCTGGTCTGTTTTCAAATGTAATAGCTGATTTTAGCTGCATTGTATTCTTATCCAGCTGCACGATGGTAAACCTGAATCCGTCCCCATCATCCATTTCCTTTAATTTATCATTTAATCTTTTAAATTGTAAAAGCCCGGGCTCATTTTTGGTTTCATAAATTGACCACCTGATATCCCTTACAACAGCGCCACATTCATTTGTGTTTTTAGTAACGCTGTAGGTTCCGAGGCTATTACGGTCATTAAATTTCCAGGTACTACCGGCAAAGCAACTCAAATCAGCTTCATTGAAAAGCTGCACTTTTACTTTGCCCATTATGCCTTCTGTAACGACGTTTTGTAATTGCCAGTTTCCGTCAATTGTCTTTTTATTAGTGCGGGCTTCTTTAGAAGCTGAACAGGCTGTTAACAGGAAACTAATGATGATCAGGGGTAACGTGATAAATGTATTTCTCATAGTAATGCGTAGATTTTCAATTATGATGCCAACAATAGTATAATAGTTAAAGCGGCAAATAGCCTGGCAATCTGTTGTAATAAATAACATGAGGTACTATATCTACACGATGGGAGGTCAATACAAGAAATTTGCAATAAAATGAGGAAATAGTGCTGGTGGAGTTCCCCGTTCTCCTAGGTGTTTTTCCAAATTCAGTAAGGTCACTTTATTTACGGCACAACTATCTTTTCAACCGCAATTTTCTCTTTCCGAAAACAAACTCCTAAACTCGCATCGCGATATCAGTAATCTTACAAACCGGGAGAATGATAGATTTTTCAAATGATGGTTACACAAAACCCCTACAATAGTATATTTACAGCATGAGCAACATCGTTAACAAGATAAGGCCGGCTTTTATCAATCTCATCATACACCCAGTGCAAATGAAAATTGTTTCTTACTTCCTGATACTATCGTTTCTGGTTTCATTTTTTTCAGCCTGTAAGCAAGCTGATACAACTGATCTGCGTATTAAAGAAATGGATTCAGTAAAAGTTTCCAAACTCGCTGCTTCAATTGAAGCGATGGTAAAACCGGAATTGGCTGATGGACTGAGTGTCCGCTTGTGGGGTACCGATTCATTGGTAGTCTCTCCCATTGGAATCTACATCGATAATGATGGTAAATTATATTATACCACTACCAATCGACAAAATCATTCAGAGTTTGATATCCGCGGACATCACGACTGGGAGATTGAATCCATTGCCTTGCAAACAATCGAAGACAAAAGAGCTTTTCTTCGAAAAGAGCTGTCACCGGAGAACAGTAAAAGGAATGAATGGCTCGCTGACCTGAATGGGGACCGTTCGCACGACTGGAGAGATTTGACGGTGGAAAAGGATAAGGTTTTCCGGTTAGAAGATACAAACGGTGACGGTATTGCAGATAAATCACAAATGGTCGTGAATGATTTCAACGACGAAGTATCGGATGTGGCCGGTTCCGTGTTTAAAGACGGAGACGATCTGTATGTTGCTATTGCACCTGACCTGTGGAAGTTGAAAGATAACAACGGCGATGGCATTGCAGATGAGAAAATATCTTTGTCGCACGGTTATGGTCTGCACATTGGTTTTGGCGGTCATGGCATGTCGGGAATTGAAATGGGGCCTGATGGACGGATATACTGGCAGATCGGTGATATTGGTTTCAGTGGCAAAGGACCTGATGGACAAAAATGGGAATATCCAAATAGCGGTGTTATCGCAAGATGTAATCCTGACGGAAGTGATTTTGAAATTTTCGCATCGGGGCTTCGTAACACACATGAATTTGCCTTTGATGAATATGGAAATCTTATCAGCGAAGACAATGATGGTGATCACCCGGGTGAACGAGAAAGGCTGGTTTATGTTGTCAACGGATCTGATGCAGGCTGGAGAAGCAACTGGCAATATGGAAAATACCGGGACCCAAAGAACAACACGTATAAAGTCTGGATGGCTGAAAAAATGTATTTGCCAAGATTTGACGGCCAGGCTGCTTACATTACACCATGCATCAGTAATTATGAAAGCGGCCCTGCAGGATTTGTTTACAACCCGGGCACTGCATTGAGCCCGCAATACAAAAACACTTTTTTTGTTGCAAAGTTTGTAGGTAATCCCGGTCATTCGGGTATTTATGGCTTTACCCTGAAGCCGAAAGGCGCCGGTTTTGAATTAGGTGAAAGTAAAAAAATAATCGGTGGTGTGCTGGCTACTGGAATTGATTTTGCTCCTGACGGTTCCTTATACATTGCGGATTGGATTGATGGATGGAATACACATAGCTATGGCCGCATCTGGCGTTTGGATGATCAAAATGCCGCTTCGTCTCCCGAACGTATTGAAACAAAAAAATTATTGGCTGCGAATTTTGCCAATAAAAAAGAGGACGAACTGGGAGAAATCTTAAAGAAGGCAGACATGCGGGTGCGAATGAAAGCTCAGTTTGAATTAGCAAAGCGGGGTGAAAAAGGCAGCGCTGTTTTTCAAGAAATGTTTTCGCAAACCACCTATCAACTTGCAAGGGTAAATGCTATCTGGGGCATGGGCCAGTTGGCACGCAAAGATAAAAACTATGCAAAGCACCTGTTGCCTTTATTGAATGACAAAGACGCCGAGATAAGAGCACAGGCAGCTAAATGGCTGGGCGATATAAAATATGCAGCAGCAGGCGGCAAACTTATTCCACTATTAAAAGATACTGCGAGCCGTGTACGCTTTTTCGCGGCAGAAGCATTGGGCAGGATACAATATGAAGCTGCTATCGATCCACTCATCGAATTTTTGAACGAGAATGATGATGCGGATGCTTATCAACGGCATGCGGGTTGCCTTGCACTGGCACGTATTGGAAAAGCAGAGCCCGTGATCGCATTATGGAATAATCCTTCCCGTGCTTTACGCATCGCAGCAGTCGTGACGCTGAGAAGAATGAGTAGCGCGGGCATCACAAAATTCCTGAATGATAAAGATGAGTTTATAGTAACAGAAGCGGCGCGTGGCATTAACGATGATCTTTCTATCAAAGATGCCTTGCCTGCTTTGGGAGAATTGCTGAATACTACCCTATTTACCAACGAAGCGCTGATTCGGCGTGCCATAAATGCGAATCTGCGGGCAGGTACTGCAAGTGCTATGCAAAGTTTGATCAACTATTCATTAAAAGAAACTGCGCCGGCAAAAATGCGGGCTGAAGCAATTGATGCGTTAAGCGTTTGGGCGAAGCCCTCGGTGCTTGATAGAGTTGATGGAAGATACAGGGGAGTTATTGAAAGAGACCCTGCATTATTGAAAAGTAAATTGACAGAACCGTTACTAAGCCTTTTGAAAAATAAAGAATTGCTGGTTCGCATCAGTGCAGCAAAAGCCGTTGCATGGCTGGATGTGAAACAAGGTTCGCCTGTATTACTTGCCTTGGTTAAAAATGATCCGGCCCCGGATATGCGTATTGAATCGCTTACGTCACTGGTAATTCTTGGCGATGCACAAGTGGGAGAAGCAGTTAGCCAGGCGCTTTCTGATAAAGAGAAAAAAGTTAGAGTCGCAGGACTTAATCTCCTGGAGAAAATGAATATTTCCAAAGAACTCATGGTATCGTTATTGTCAAATGTGATAAGGACTAAAACTATGGAAGAGAAACAGGCAGCTATATTAACATTGGGCAGATTACCGGCAGCAAATTCAACAAAACCACTGAATGAATTACTTGATAAAATGTCGGCGGGGAAACTTTCTCCTGATTTATATTTAGAGCTGAGCGAAGCGATAGATAGCAGTCATGCTTCAGACCTTGTCGCCCGCTATAAAAGTATCAGCGAAAAATTATCACCCCATGAATTGACAGCCGCTTATTCGGGAAGCTTACGGGGCGGTAATCCTGCGATGGGAGAATATATTTTCTTCAGCAATACAACTGCGCAATGCATGAAATGTCATGCATTCAATGACAAAGGCGGCAATGCCGGACCCCGTTTAAATGGAATTGCGAACAAATTAAGCCGTGAACAGATACTGGAATCTTTGATCACACCCAATGCCCGTCTTTCACCAGGATATGGTATGGTTAACCTTGAACTGAAAGACGGTAAAAAATTGTTTGGCCTCCTGGAAAAGGAAAACGAAACCATTATAACAGTTAAAATAGGTCGTGAACCGGCACAAGTGATACAAAAAAGCCAGGTTGCAAAAAGAACAGATTCACCATCCAGCATGCCCGACATGAAACAAATACTAAGCAAAAGGGAGATACGGGATATTGTTAGCTTCCTCGCCACTTTGAAAGAGAATAATTAATTTCCTGGTGCCCGCTCACTTACTTACCCCTTGATTCGTGTCCCACGAAACAACTGACCAATACCCTCATTGCACTGTTTCATGAAACCACCGCAAATTGCGGGTATGTACGAACCAGTCCATCGGGTGGTACCAGGCAAATCAGCAAAATGCAGCGATCAATTATACTTTTTTTCTGTTTTGATCGTTGTAAAAGCTGCACAACCAAATACTATGAAAAAACTGCTTATCCTGCCTATTGTTTTGCTACTCTTTTCTGCAATCTATGGCCAACGTGTTGACCTGGATCGTTTTAATTTCAGTGTCTCTTACCGTGATTTTCCACAGGAGCCTTTGCCTGAGAAGTATAAAACGTACAATTTCCGCGTAGAAGCATCGCCTTCTCTCGGCCTGGGCTATTCGACAACAAACCTATTCAATACAATCCTTATTGAAGGATTGAAAAAAGTAGAGGGTACTGGACATATCAGCATCCTGCTTATGCTGGATGATATTGTTTTCGAAAAACCGGAAACCATTGAAAGGATCCAAACTTCCAAAGACAAACAGGGTGTTGAAGTAAAAAAATCGCTGTACTCCCTGGTATTCGATTATTCATTTGCTGCAAGGTTGTCGGTGTATGATTATAAAGGAAATACCCTGGTCAGTAGCCGGGTATTATTTGACAGGGACAACAGGAGAACCTATAAAACTCCTGAATCAAATTCAGCAGCAGATGCTACAAACTATTATAGTAATAAAGTTGGTGAAATAAGAGCAAACCTTGCCAAACAACTTACCGCCACCGTTATCACTCAAACCAATCAATGGCTCAATGAGCAATACGGTTTCCCGACCCGGAGAGTGAATGACATTTTGTGGATTTTGAACAACAAGCGACATAGCGCGTACAATGCCCACCAGAAAGCCTGGAATGACTTCAGAAATGCTATCGTACTGATGAGCGAAAATGAACCACTGGATAAAGTGAAACAGAAGATGAAACCGGCCATTGATTATTTCGAGAGTGTAAAAAAGCAATATACCAGCTCTGATAAAGAAGACAAGAAAATGAGATATTCCAGTTATTACAACCTGGCTAAGATTTACATTTATCTCGATGAGCCGGAGAAAGCCCTGACAGAAGCCGATGCATTGGCCATGAATGATTACGATGAAAAAGATGGAAGGGCATTGCGGAGCGCAGCCGAGTCATTAGCAGACAATCTCAGGAAAAATAATACGGGCAGCCGGCACTTTGCCGTGAACATTGATAAATATGAACCGCCGATAAAATAATAACAGCTCTTCGTAATTAAAAAAAGCGCAGCATATCACTGCGCTTTTTTCTATTTATTCGATTATATCATGGTTTATCATGGTCGAACCTTTTAGAGTATACCCGACCAGCCATGCAGCCACTGCGATATGGTGATTCTGGCAATGGTCATCTATCTTTGCTTAAATCAAATCTGCAATCATGCCGACAGAACAATACCACGAGCCCCCGGAAGAACTATCCCCCAAAACGAGAACATTTGCAAGAATGATCCAGTCATTGATCGAAGAAGCCGATGCTATCAATTGGTATGAACAACGTATATCGGTCGAAAAGGATAAGGAAGCAAAAGCCATCATGACACAGGCACAGCA
>JANWHX010000046.1 GCA_025450235.1 Chitinophagaceae bacterium
ACCGTTCCTTCGTTTCTTTGTGCTGAATTCAGTATGCAACCAACCCAGTATATATGATGTTCGATATCCGTGAAACCTTAGATTAACCCTTTTACAACCATTTGTTCCACCCCTGCCCAAGACTGACAAAGCACCATCCTCGACCTGAGCGGAAATTAAAAAATTGAAAAAATTAATGGAAATTCACCTGGCTGGTCACTCCAAACAATCGACGAAAAACTCATCCCTCTTCAAAGTAGCAAATGATGCGCTCCTGAGTTCAGCGCAGATTGCGATACATAACCGAAATTATATTGTCAACAATATATCCGCTGATCTTCGTATTGAAACAAACGGACTTATTGTCTCTTCGGTGCTAAATAAACTTTTTAATACAGTCGTTCGCAATGCACAAAACAGCGTTATCCTTGTATCAGCGAAAGAATATGGTCTGACTATCCTGGTGCAGGTAAAAAGCAAGGGTCTTATCAGCCCCGGCCTGTCGGAAGAGATCAACCACGCCTGCATAAACGCACAAAAAACCGGGGGCATTATTGAAATGACGCAGTGCGAAAGTGAACAGGCTTCTGTTGCTTATTGTTTTTTGAATGTGGCGGCGGCATGATGCAATTGTTTGAACAATCCCCTGGCTGATCTTCTTAGATCTGCGCCTATCATATGGTCCCTGGTAAATTGCCCGCCTATACAATTATTTCCAGAATAGCTATCAATGACATTTCGTCCTGAAAACAATCTTTCCTGTCATCAATTTTGCAGTTTTACCAATTGGACGGATATTTGAGGATTGGAATCCTGTCAAAGACTAAAAGATCAATTATGAGTTTTAATTCGGAATTTGAAAAGTACGCTGTGAAACACCGTGGACTTTCGAGCAACACACTTCACAGCTACGCCTCTCACCTTGTCACCGGCCTTACTCCCAACATTATTGAAGAACGCCCTATGAACGTCGCGATAATGGATGTTTATAGCCGCCTGATGATGGATCGAATAATTTTTTTAGGGTACCCGATCAACGACGAGGTAGCCAATATTGTAACGGCCCAGCTATTGTTTCTTGATTCTACTGACAGGACAAGAGATATAAACATGTACATTAATAGTCCGGGCGGAAGCGTCTATTCAGGACTTGGTGTATATGATACCATGCAATATGTCAGCCCGGATGTTGCTACTATCTGTATCGGTATGGCAGCTTCGATGTCTTGTGTATTGCTGGGTGCGGGGACAAAAGGAAAAAGAGCTGCATTGAAACATGCCAGGATCATGATGCATCAACCAAGCGGGGCTATTGGGGGCCAGGCAAGCGACATTGAAATAACGGTAAATGAAATAAGGAAGCTGAAAGCGGAACTCTATGATGTTGTTCATAATCATTCAGGGAGATCTGTATCACAGATTGAACAGGATTTTGACCGGGATAAATGGATGACAGCTGCTGAAGCAAAAGAGTATGGACTGGTAGATGAGGTATTGTTGACGAATGTGAGAAAACAGAAGAAAGAGGGCTAAGAGGGAAAAAGGTTTAAGGGTTTAAGGTTTAAAGGTTTAGAGGTTGATGGGTAAGGAAAAAAAAGAGTGAGAAAAAGAAACGACTAGGAGAAGAGAAGAGAAAAAGGGGAAGGAGAGAAAAGCGCTCAGAGATTGAAAGAGAAAAGGAGGGAAAGAAAGAGGGCTAAGAGGTTAAAAAAGAAAAAGAGGAAAAGAAATTGCGGGGAACTTGAAAATAACAAAAGAACAGATAAAAGAATATCTATGAACAGAAAGAATTTCTTATACAATGACTGGAAAGCTGATGATGAGGAAGAAGAAAAGGAAGAGACCCCGAAATCCGACCTGATGATGTTCAGCAAAAAGCTGGAGAAATATTTTTTTGAGAGCCGGAGTGTTTATCTATGGGGAGTAGTGGATGACAAAAGTGCAAAGGATATTGTAAGCAAATTCCTGCTATTGGATGCGGACAAACCGGGTGAAGAAATAAAATTCTATATCAATAGCCCGGGTGGCGTAGTCACAAGCGGCATGGTCATGTATGATACCATGCGAATGATGAAGAGCCCGGTCAGCACAATATGCATGGGCCTGGCGGCGTCAATGGGAAGTATTTTATTGAGTGGCGGCAAAAAGGGAAAGCGCTTCATTTATCCGAGCGGAGAAGTAATGATCCATCAGCCTTCACTGGGCGGATTTATCCGTGGCGTAAGCGCAGACTTGGAAATTCAAGCCCGGCAGACGAAAAGGGTAAAAGACCTTGGGGCCAAAATATTGGCTGAAAACTGCGGTAAAACGCCTGAACAGATACTAAAGGACTTTGACCGGGATTATTGGATGGATGCCAAAGAGGCTATCACTTATGGCATTGTGGATAAGATAATTGACAGGATTTAACACGTTGATTAGTAGAACTTACGGCATGCTGCCGTATTATTCCCCTGCCGGATAATATATGTGACAAAAAACCTCCCCTTATGGAGGCAGTTTTATATTTTTGCGTACGAACTGATTAGTATTCCGTATATTGTTTATACATGGCTAAGAACCCCCTACATTGTTCTTTTTGTGGACGTAACCGCGACGAGGTCAAGATATTGATCGCCGGCCAGGAAGGTCATATCTGTGAGAATTGTGTAGAACATGCAAGAGAGATCATCGAACAGGAATTAATGGTTCGTGATGAAAAAACGCCATCTTCCTTTAAGCTTACCGTTAAGAAACCAGTTGAGATCAAGAAGTTCCTTGATGAATATGTGATTGGTCAGGATGAGGCCAAAAAAGTGTTGGCCGTTGCCGTGTATAATCATTACAAACGTCTGCAACAAAGAAATAATGATAGCACCGCAGGTAACGATGTTGAAATCGAAAAGAGCAACATTGTGATGGTGGGGGAAACCGGCACAGGTAAAACCTTGCTGGCCAAAAGCATCGCCCGCATGTTGAATGTTCCTTTTGCGATCGTTGACGCGACGGTGTTCACTGAAGCTGGCTATGTAGGAGAAGACGTTGAAAGTATTCTGACGCGCCTGCTACAGGTTTGTAATTATGACGTGAACGCTGCTGAACGTGGCATTGTTTATATAGATGAAATTGATAAGATCGCAAGAAAGGGCGACAATCCTTCCATCACACGTGACGTTAGTGGTGAAGGGGTGCAGCAGGGAATGTTGAAACTATTGGAAGGGACCGATGTACTGGTTCCGCCGCAGGGTGGACGGAAACATCCGGAACAAAAACTCATCAAAATCAACACGCAGAATATACTATTCATTTGTGGCGGTGCCTTCGATGGTATCGACAAGATCATTGCCCGTCGCGTGCAAACAAATACTATCGGCTTTAATGTCGACAAGGACCAGCAGGAAAGCATGAAGAAGAACCTGCTTCGGTATATCAATGCCCAGGACCTGAAGTCATTTGGCCTCATCCCTGAGCTGTTGGGACGTTTACCGGTAGTTACCCATCTTGATCCATTAGACGCTTCTACCCTGCGTGCAATTCTTACTGAGCCAAAGAATGCATTGATAAAACAGTACAGGAAATTATTTGAATTGGAAGGTATACACATAACCATTGAAGAAGAAGTATTGGATTTCATGGTTGAAAAAGCGATGGAGTATAAGTTAGGAGCCCGTGGTCTGCGCAGCATATGCGAAGGGATATTGACCGATGCGATGTTTGAAATGCCTTCTTCCAAAGACACACATCTCACACTGGACATAGATTATGCTAAAAGGAAGTTTGACAAGAGCAAACTCAGTTTGCTGAAAGTAGCATAAAAAGTTTCTAAAGTTTAAGAAGTTCAAGAAGTTTCACAGGTTATCTTAACTTGTGACACCTTTTAAACCTATTAAACGTTCTCACTATGCATGACTTAATTGACAAGCTGAAAGCCGAAGCCGGGCTGACAGATGAACAGGCCAAAAAAGCCATTGAGACCATCAAGAATTATGTAATAGAAAAATTCCCCATGCTGGAAGGAGCCGTTGGTAATCTGTTTGGGAATTCTTAATTATCAGCGGATAGTCCTGCAATGCCTTCCTCTTGGGTTATTAGCAGCCTCATAAGGCGAAATTGCCCTGGCACATGATTGCAGTATTATCAGAATAATAAGGGCCGCGATGATGTTTCTTGTTTTCATTTGATAAAGATTATGCCACTAAGGTAAGGCCGGGCGACCAAAAACAAGAAGATAAATCCTTCTGAAATCCACGCCTGGCAAGAGGTAGATTCGCATCGGAATAATGCAGAAAACTTACTGAAATAAGTGTTTTCACTGGCGTGTTCCGGGAATCCAGGGTCCCAGGCACTATTATTTATTATACTTTCTTAAGTATTCCCGTGACTTTATCCCTGACTCTTTCAAATCAGCTTCTTTCCAGTTACCATCTGATGCGGCAGTCTTTTTTAATACGGAACAGGTTTCATCTTTATCCGATACCGACCAGGTGATCCAGCTTAATTGATTGGCCTCCATCCAATCAATCCATTTCTGCCATTCCTCATTATTGAGAGGTCCGTTGCCCGAGGCCTCCATCCCCGCGCATTCAGAAACAAAAATGGCCAATCCCTTTTTGATCGCTTCATCTGTTTTGTCCCGCAACCATTGTTTATGCGTGGCCGCATAAAAATGAACCGTATACATGAGATTACTATATCCTTTGACCGGATCTGCAGCAGGCAAATGAATATCCTGGTCCCACCTCGGACTTCCAACTAAAATAATATTATCGGGATCAATGGCCCTGATCGTTTTTATTACTTCTTCGCAATAAGCTTTCACTTCCGGCCATGTTTCATAATCGGGTTCATTAAATATCTCATAGATCACATTAGGCTTCTTGCCATAAAGCCTGGCCATTTCTGCAAAAAAAACTTTAGCCTCGTTCAGCTGTATATTATGACTATGCCAGTCAATGATCACATAAATCCCTTGTTTGATTGCCGCATCAACGACCGCTTCTATTTTTTTTGCAGAACTGATCGGGTTTTTCAAATATCCGCTGTCATTTAGTTCAATCCCAAGGGCTGCTCTGACCACGGTACATTTCCAGTCGTTTTTAAGCCATTTCACAGAACCTTCGTTATAAAATCTCGGCCAGAGATTATGCCAGCCATAACTCATGCCTCTCAGCACAACAATTTTTCCATTTTTGTCTACCAGTTTCGTGCCTTCCACTTTTAACTGTCCGTGGGTTTTCACCGGCTGGGCATATGCGCCAATCACTGCGATCGAAAAAAACAACGCCGTTAATCGTAATCTCATCACCAATGGTTTTATTTGTTGAACGTATAGATTGCTTTCAGGTCCTTTTCAAACAAAGTATAAGGGTCATTATAGAATTTGATAAAATCTGCCTCGCTTACCTGCCCGGGAAAAGGAGCGTAATAATGAGTGGGACTTCTGACATCATTTCTCCACACCAATACATAACTCAATTGCATCTTTTCAGCCCGAAGTGCCTTCAGCAATGTTTCCGTCCACCAGGTTGTATTTGGAATAGATTCCAAACCGGTTTCAGTAAATGCAGCCAGTTTTCCGGCTTTTAATGCATAATCGGAAACGATTTTCAATTTTTTGATGCCAACCTCAACATTATACTTGCCATCGCGGCCAAAATCACCATAGTTGTCCATACCTACCATGTCTACCCATTCATCACCCGGGTAACGTTCGAGGTATTGTGCCTCTGTAAAAAATCTGTTATCAGGCGAAAAGGCATAGATGAAGTTGTGAACTCCCAGGGAATCCCGTAAATAAGAAACAGTGAAGCGCCACAATATTCTAAACTCATCTGTTGTACAATGAGCCCTGCCCCACCAGAACCAATCTCCATCGAACTCATGATACGGACGAAAGATCATCGGGACTAAATTGCCGTCATTTCCCCTGGTCGATTTTGCCAGCGCGGCTATCGTACCAAGTATTGATTTATAATGTCCGTTATGCGAACCACCCGGAATGATATTCCTGACCGCAGCCGCAGCGGTTGAATCGTTCCAATAGAAATTTGTTTTAGAAACGGGATTATTAAAATGCCAGGCAACAGTTGTAACCCCACCTCTATTATAGGTTGCGGAGATATTTTTTTGAAGTGAATTCATTTCCTTATCGATCATACTATCTGGTCTGCCTGATAGTCCACTAAAGTCAATGCCAATCACCGCAGGGTGAGAACCTGTTACAGATTTTACGTCGGAACGATCCGCCTCTCCATACCAGCCATGACCATATTGTGTCGCGTGCTGGTGGCCAAATAGAATATGCTCTTTGGAAAGTTCCGACAAATTGGTAAACAGGGCATTGGTTTCTTTTGTCGCATTCTTATCCACCAATTGTATCTTTTTCTGTGCAAAGCAAATAATCGTATGTAAAAACAAAACAGCCAGTTTAATTACCTTCTTCATATAGATCCGTTTTCAGGGGTTCTTTCTTAAAATGCTTTCTATTTTATTTAATTCATCATTGCTCAAACTAACATTATCCAGGCAGTCAATATTATTGTCCAATTGCTGTACAGAGCTGGCCCCGATCAATACAGAAGTAATCCGTTTATCTTTCAGCAACCACACGAGCGCCATTTGAGCTAATGATTGATTTCTTTTCTTAGCTATATCATTCAATTGCTTTATCTGTTGCAAGCGGTCTTCCGTAATATCCGCTGTCTTTAAGAACCCATGAGCTTTGGATGCCCTGGATCCTTCGGGTATTCCTTTCAAATATCTATCGGTAAGAAGACCCTGTGCCAAAGGAGAAAAAGGAATACAGCCAACGCCATATTCTTCCAATACATCCAATAGCCCACCTTCCACCCATCTTTCGAACATTGAATATTTGGGCTGATGAATTAAACAGGGGGTTCCGAGCTGCTTCAATATTTTAATCGCCTCTTTGGCCTCCGGAGCTTTATAGTTGGAGATGCCGGCATATAATGCCCTGCCGCTCCTGACAGCGATATCCAATGCCATCATAGTTTCTTCCAATGGGGTATCCGGATCGGGACGGTGGGAATAAAAAATGTCCACATAATCCAATTGCATTCTTTTTAAGCTCTGATCAAGACTGGACAACAGGTATTTTCTTGAGCCCCATTCACCGTAAGGACCGGCCCACATATGATAACCGGCCTTTGTCGAAATGACCATTTCATCACGAAGATTACCCGTAAAATCCTTTTTGAGGATATTGCCAAAATTCTCTTCAGCCGTTCCCGGGGCGGGCCCATAGTTATTGGCCAGATCAAAATGAGTAATGCCCCGGTCAAATGCACGGCGAATAATACTTCTTGCCGTTTCAAAATCATCCACCGATCCGAAGTTGTGCCATAACCCGAGCGAAATGGCAGGTAATAGTATCCCGCTCCTGCCGCAACGGTTATAGAGCATTTTGTTGTATCGTTCTGCTGATGGTGTATAGTTCATATATTCTTTCACCTAAGTTCAGTCATTTATTCCATCGGCCAATAAGCCAATGTCCTTATGATTGGGCTAAAGCCCTCTCAAATGTTGCACTCATTGCCACGCCCTTTAAGGGCGTGACCAAAGGGCCCGCTCTCAACTGGGCTTTAGCCCAAACATTCCCTAAGTAATGATAGTCACCAGTTCATTGTCTTTTTAATAAAAGCAGTAAGTTCTTTAGCTATCTCCCCGTGTTCCGCCAGGTCCGGATGCCCATCACAACCCTTATAAAATTGCTTTGAAAAAAAATAGCTTGTTATTTTATTATCATTGCCTTCCGTCATTATTTTTACAACAGCCGTAAGCGTTTTTTTCATAAAAGCGGCCAGCGAAGCATTCGCCATCGGGCTGGTTAGGCAAATGATCATAGCATTTGGATAATAACCCCTCAATCTTTTGAGCAATGAAATATAGTTATCACAAAAAATTGCCGAGTCCTGAATGCCATCATTCTGCCCGAGACAAACGGTGACGACATCCGGCTGATAATTCATAAAATTCCAGTTGATCGTATCATTCCGCATACTGATCTTATCATAGACCTGTGGCATAATAATGTTCATGTTACAACAGCTATGCATCAACCCGATACCGGATACCGCTGATAAATGATACTGAGCGTTCAATGCTCTTGCGGAAACAGGACCATAACTCAAATACGCGTTATGCTGATCCTGCCAGGCACCTTTGCCGCACGGAACTGCAGAGAGATCGCTGCCGGTGCCGCAGGTAATGGAGTTTCCTATGAATTCCATTTTCCTGTTTGGTTTACCCGGAGGTGGCAATAATGAGCCATTGCACAACACTCCCTTAAATTCGATATAACCAATATTAGCTTCAGTATTTTTTACAAATGAAACATTGTGTTCTTTTTTCCCAGCTAAATACCTGGTAACATCAATGGTGTCTGTTGCCGATTTGGTTTGTAACCGATAAGATTTACCATCCACTACCAGTTCATAATAATTATGATTTTTTCCCCAAAGTATTTCATCATTTACAATCAAACGACAGGAGGCGCCGGTAAACCGAATAGATACTGTAACAGCCGGTTGCCAAAAGCGCGGAAGTTTTGGATTTGTAAAATCAACACGTCCCATGTATTGAATGAATGGATCGTCAGCGGGGAAAAAATTCAGCGAACTTCTTCTTTGTGCACAAGAAGAAGAGCTAAACAAAAGCACACCTGCTACAATGCCCAATAGAATTACCGAACGGTGAACGGAGAGTCTCAACAGGTGCTGATAGCAGTAATAACGATGACTCATAAAAATCTATCACTTATACGCAAACTTTGCTTTCTTATCACCGATCATTATTTCAAATTCGCCGGGTTCGGTCACCGTCTTCATTTTTGCATTGACAAATGCAAGATCATTCTTATCAAGGCTAAACGTCACTGTTTTGCTCTCCCCTGCTCTTAAATCTATTTTTTGAAAAGCTCTCAGCCGTTTCATGCTCGGAGTAATACTTGCGTACAGATCATGACTGTATAATTCTACTGAATGTTTGCCATCCCGGTTGCCTGTATTTTTCGCAGTAATGCTGACTATAAGTTTTGCATTACCTGTTAACACCGAACTACCAAGCTTCAGGTCGCTGTATTCGAAGGTCGTATAACTCAATCCATGCCCGAATGCAAAAAGCGGATCATACCCGCCCTTTACATTATCATTGAATACTTCTCTTACGTCTTCTGTGGGTTTCCTGTCATAGAGTACAATTTCACCTATGCTTTTCGGATAGCTGAATGGCAATCTTCCATCTGGATTGTAATCGCCGAATAGTACGTCAGCGACGGCCTCTGCCGTTTTCTTTCCGCTCCAGTAAGCCATCAATATTCCTCTCATAGACGGCTCAATATTGGTAATAAATCGCGGCCGGCCTTCTGTCAGCACCAATATTACCGGTTTTCCCGTTGCTGCTGCCGCCTTCGCTAAGGCAATTTGATCGTCCGGTAATTGCAGTTCTCTTGTATTGCCTGGACTTTCGGCATACGCATTTTCACCAAGACATAAAATGATGGCATCCGCGTTCGTTGCGGCGGCAGTGAGGGCAGCCACATCATAATTCGATTTATTGTCAAATCCTTTCCCTGAAGTTGTTGTTACATTTGCCGCCCCAAGTTTATCGGCTATTGCCTGGTATAGTGTTTTACTGTCAGAAGGATACCATTGATCATTATTTCCCTGCCAGGTGTAGCTCCAGCATCCATTCAGGGCACTGAGGCTTTGCGCAGCAGGTCCAGCCACGAGTACTTTTGTGCTTTTCGCAAGCGGTAAAACATTATTTTCATTTTTCAACAAGGTCATTGCTTCATGGGCCGCATCCAGTGCCAGCGTTTGATATTCCGGCTTACCAAAATTGTTTTTTGCAGCTGCTTCGGGATACGGATCATCAAATAATCCGAGTCTGTATTTTAATACTAATATTCTTTTCACAGCATCATCAATCCGGCTGATGGGTACTTCGCCTTTTTTTACTGCCTCTAACAAAAGATCATAAAAAGAAAAATCAGTCGGCACCATGCTCATATCAATTCCCGCGTTGATTGCCATAGCAACAGCTTGCCTGGGCGACGAGGCCACATTATGCCTGTCATATAGCCGCTTGATATCTTCCCAGTCAGTAACGATCATTCCCTTGAAACCTAATTCTTTTCTTAGCAGGTCCGTCAACAAGTATTTGCTCGCATGAACAGGCTCACCATTTATCTCCCCGGAGTTTATCATCACGGTAGCAGCTCCTGATCTCACCGCTTCCCGGAAAGCTGGAAGATAGTATTCACGCAATTCAATTTCCGGGATATACGCAGGTGTCCTGTCCTTCCCCGTTCTCGATCCTGAATACCCGATATAGTGCTTCAAACAACTTGCTACAGCAGTTGGATTTTTCAATCCATCTTCTTCATACGCTTTCACTGCCGCAGCACCCATTGTCTTCGCGATGTAAACGTCTTCGCCATATGTT
Organism: Chitinophagaceae bacterium; assembly: GCA_025450235.1. Classification (GTDB taxonomy): domain Bacteria; phylum Bacteroidota; class Bacteroidia; order Chitinophagales; family Chitinophagaceae; genus VBAT01. The sequence continues at coordinate 10,423 of JANWHX010000046.1, forward strand.
TCAGGAAAACGTGACCATAATGGCTGTCTGCCAATATCCAGTACCGGTGCAAAATTCCATCGCACACCAGAGGCTCTCAATTCTTTGGCCGTTACTTTGGCTGCCATTGTTGCAAAGGCAATATTCCTTGTAGCAGCTAAAGCCAGGTTATGAGGAAATAAAGTGGAATTCAGTGTATATGTCTGTCCATGCATTCCATCCAAACCGTACACCACCGGTATTTTTAACCTAGTATTCTTTGCTTCATCCTGTATCTGCGTAATGATACTATGCCATTTTTCCACAGTAAACGCATGAGCATTTACATTCAAAATCGAACCGACATGGTGACCGACTACGGCTGTTTTTAAAGCAGCCGGATCTATATTACCTTCCGTGTCGCCCCAGCCCCCCTTAGCGATCACGGCAAACGTGACTTGCGTCATCTGGCCCACTTTTTCTTCCAGCGTCATCTTCCTGACAAGGGCCTCCGCTTTTTGCTGATCTGTTTGAGCATTGATCTGACAGTATTGTAAGGTGATAAGGAAGAGAAAGATGGCTTTTTTCATAACAGTGTATTGAATCGTTGTTTTATTGTGATATTACCCGGAAAGAATTTTATTCAATCATTGAAAATAATAAATCAGGTCCGTGTGTTCATTCTTTCCTCACTAAGGTTTTTTCTCTACCACTACAAAAACGGCTGCGTGCCCCGGCACGACTACCCTTATTCCACTGCTTGCTGCCCCGGAATAAGGGATTAATGTTTTATAACCAGGAGGCCCGCCTGAAGCAATCGTCGGACCTGCTCCATTTACAAGTGTCTTTCTTGAAAACTCTCCATTGTCCCCAGCCCCCGTTAATGTGTACCAATAATAATTATCTCCCTTACGAAAATTCTTAATAGTGATCTCCACGGTCTTTGAATCGATGCCTTTATTAACCACTGCTACTCCGGTTTCGCCAGAGGTAAATGACGAAGCATAAGTCATAAGATCAGGTGATGAGGAAGAGGACGCCACCAACCTGTCACCTAAGAATTTTTGAAAGAAGTACATATGATAATAAGCCGGTCTTGGATTCCATTTCGGCACAGCATCTGGTTCATCACCGATATTGAACAAGCCATGATCATCTCCATTACTCCATCCATTGGCAAGATCCCACCGGGCGGTCATACCGAATTTATTCTTGAGCGATTCACCCAGAACCATTACGGCATGCAGGCCATTGATATGCGATACCTGTTGTTTGGAGCCAACTGAAAAGATATTCCATTCGCCAAGAATGACCGGTTTTTGAGCAAGCCCCGCGCCGCTGATCCGTTGCTTGACATAATCCATCATGGTCTTTGTAACAGAAACAGGTGTATTTAAAATTATACCTGCGCTGGCATTCGTTAAATAGGGAGTATAGTAATTGTGTACAATATAAAAGTCAGGAGTGCTGCCCGCAGCTGCGAGCACTCCGGTGTTCCAGTTAGCTGCTGTCGGTGTCCACCACGATTCCGGTGCAGATTCACTCAGTACTGCGCCGATATGAATAGTCTTGCCAATTTCTTGTGCCGCTTTTTTCATTGAGTCAGCAAATATTTTAAAATGCTGTCCATATAATTCACCGCTCAGAAATTGCGGTTGCCCGTCCTGGTTGGTAGCAGTATTAATGCGATACCCAGCCTCCCAATCACCAAAGTTCTCATTCCCGATCTCCCAATACTTCGTTCTGCCGTTATCATATCGCACCCAATCAGCAGCAAGATGTGCCGCCGCTGACGCAGGATTGGATCCGGTTCCGTACCGCGCATATCCATAATTAATCGTGATCATACCCCGGTTATTAGTTTGTTGCAACATGGCGTAGTAATTATCTACCGACAACGTCCAACTGGCTGTATTTTTTCCAAACCAATAACCGGCCGCTGCTGAAGCTCCGGCAGCATTGACCAATTGTGATGGTGCATCCGCCGGAGGCACATTAGGCTGTGCATTCCAAAAAAATACATCGCTGATACTCCCGCCGGGAAAACGGATGATATGTGGATGTAGTGTCGTAAGGTGATCCATCAGCGAAGGCTCAGTTACCAACTGTGTCATCCAAATATTGGAATTATTACCGGCAAAAGAACGAGGGATCTTTGTAATCACATCGCTTCTGTCAACTGTAACCGTATACCCGGCCGCTGAAACGGAAGTCGGCGTAGAAGATGCAGGGATGGTAAAATTTCTCGGTTCCCAGTCATCCATAAAAAATCCGATCGTACTGGCCAGCGGCGGGTCAACCTGCGGGTTAACTGTTGTGGTATCGACAGGAGGATTGGGCGGATTAGGAGGATTGGGAGCACCTTTCTCCTTTTTACAGGAAGAGGAGGTAGTCATCAATAAAATTATTACTGCACCACAAACAATACTGCACTTTGTTTTCATTTGTATTTTTATTTTATTTTGGCCAAATGAAACCTTTGATGATATCTTAATCATGCCGGTTTCACAGTCATTTATTGTTTAATTCAACATTTATTCGTTTCATAAGCTCCATACAGGCTCTTGTATTATGGTAAGGACATTTCCAGAAACCTGCTTTTTCCTTTTGCATCGGGGAATAATCACTATTCACCCCCCAAAACCATTCCCCTTTGTCCTTGTCTTTCATATGCCGCTTTACAAATTCCCAGGCCTTAAGAGAATGTTGTAAATATTTCTCATTCCCGGTAAGCTGGTATACATTCATAAACCCTATCATTGCTTCGGCCTGTGGCCAGGAATGCTTTTCCCTGGTCAACTGATCTTTTGCCGGATCATATTCATACCAAAGACCACCATCTTCATCCAAGCCTTCAGCTGTCGCGTCGGCCAGCCGGATGCTTATTTCTTTGAACCGGCTTATATAGCCCGCATTGCCTATTACTTCAGCACAATCCAGCAAAAGCCATGCTGCTTCAATATCATGCCCGTAAGAGATCAGTGAAGATTTGATCCTCCATGTTTCATCCAGGAATAAATTGAGGTGGTGTGAGTGGTCATTGATCAGGAATTGTTCAAAAACATCCAAAATGTGTTTGATGTTTTCTCTTAATTTCTCTGATGGCGAAACCGTATAAAGATTTGCATAGGCCTCCACAATGTGCAAATGCGTATTGGCGGTCTTTTTTTCATTATCATCCTTTGTGCTCAGCCTCATGTCATCACTCAGTTTCCAACCCTGCGTAAATGCTTCCAGGTAGCCACCATTCGTTCTGTCTAAGCTGTTTTTTTCAATATGATGAAAAAGATCTTCAGCCAGGTGTAACGCCACATCGTCTTTTGTGGCTTTATAATACTCCGTTAATCCATATATACAGAATGCAAGGCCGTAGATCTGTTTTCTTCCGTCAGCCATCGTTCCTTTGCCGTCAACTGACCAATAAACGCCGCCATATTTCCGGTCAATAAAATGGTCAACGATATATCTGTAAGCCCTTGAAGCCATGGCAAGATAGCGGGGCTCGCGGTACCGTAAATACGCAGCAGAAAAAGTCCACAGTATCCGGGCATTTAATACTACCCCCTTAACAGCAGTGGGATCAGATACATTGTTACTATCCACGCTACCATAGAATCCGCCATTGGCTTGATCAACTGTGTGGTTGATCCAGTACTCCAGGATCGAATCCAGTTCGTCGGCTACTTCTGTCCGGTACCGGGGTAATATTTGAAGGCTTTCGATGATAATCATTTACTTCGAATCTTTTTTACTGCGGTTGACGGGATTATATTCATCACAACATCCGACTGATTATTGTCAATGATCTGGTTCAATGTTTTCACGGTCTCCGAGGAGCTAAAACCATCTGCAGGAGTATTCATGACATAGTCTATCAACTGGTCAATGGTGGAAGTAGCGACATGAAGCCGGGTATCAGATGAAGCATAATAGATAAATACACGTCCATCGTCATCGAGTATCCAACCATTGCTGAACAGGACATTGGACACATCCCCCACTCTTTCATCTCCTTCGGGCGCCATGAAGTAGCCGGCGGGTTTATAAATTCGTTGAGTCACATCAATGAGATCAGTCATGAACATATACAATACATATCGCAAGCCGGCAGCCGTATTCCTGACACCATGTGCCAGGTGAAGCCAGCCATATTTTGTTTTTAATGGCGCAGGTCCTAACCCGTTCTTTGCTTCAAAGACTGTATGATAGATTTTTGGATCAATAACTACTTCCTTATCTATCGATGCTGATTCAATCGATTCGCTTAATCCGAACCCGATGCCGCCTCCCGTGCCCGCGTTTATAAAACCATCCTGCGGACGGGTGTAAAATGCATATTTTCCATTGACAAACTCAGGATGCAACACCACGTTTCGTTGTTGTGGTGAATGAGTGACCAGGTCATTTAATCGTTCCCAGGTCAACAGATCTTTAGTTCTGGCTATTCCGCATTGAGCGATCGCTGCGGACTGGTCGGTGACCGATGCTTTAGGGTCCCTTCTTTCGGTGCAAAATAATCCATAGACCCATCCATCTTCATGCGACACCAGCCGCATATCATAAATATTACTATCGGGAGTATTTGTTTCGGGTATGTTAACAGGATATTCCCAGAAACGAAAATTGTCAATACCATTCGGGCTTTCTGCTATGGCAAAAAAAGATTTCCGGTCCGCTGCCTCTACCCTGGCAATGACTATATACTTGTCGTTCCATTTAATGGCGCCTGCATTCAGCACAGCATTAATCCCGAATCGTTCCATCAAATGTGGATTGGTGGCCGCATTCAGATCATATCTCCAGAACAAAGGTGTATGCTGTGCTGTCAGAACAGGATATTTATGACGATCAAATATGCCATTGCCTGATTCAGCTTTTTCATTGCGCCGAGAGAGTAAAAGCTCATGCTTTTTTTCCAACGTTGTAAGCCGGCTAAAAAATTTTCCATTCATAATGGTTCGTTTTAATTTTCCAATTTATCCCACCATGTTCTTTTTAATATCAAAACGATGACTGTAAGTATAATTACCGTTATTAATAACGGTAATTTCATCCACAGCACGATATACATAGGCAGGACAGTCAGGCAACACTGTGCAATAATTCCCAATACCACATTGAACATATCCAGCTTAAATCTTTTATTCGGTACAAACGCAGGGTTTTCTTTCATCACCAGTTCATGAACGGGTTTCCAGAATCCCCATGGTCTTACGGTACTGTAAAAACTCTTTAAGACGGCCATGTCTGTCGGGGGTACCGCGTATGTACCAACAAGGCAGCCAATTATTGATAATCCAAATAACACCGGCCACCAGTAAAGGGGTAATGACTCGGTGATGTAGCCGCGAGTTATAGCCCAGTCAATTGCATACGGCATGACCAGGGCCCCGGCAACCCCAACCGCCATTCCCCAAAAAAATCCATTAGCATTAAATCGCCACCAATACCATTTTAAACAATTCGCCGCCACATACCCTCCGTATAATCCACCGACGATCCATTGAAGCACTTCATTGACATCCCTTGCTAAAAAACCAAAAAAGACACCGACGACCACAACGACAATACCGGTGATATAATTCATATAAATGGTCTGCTTGTTTGACGCGGCCGGATTAATATATTTCAGGTAAATATCATTAACGATATAGGCCTGGGCTGCGTTTAGTGTTCCGGAAAAAGTACCCATAAATGCACCGAGTAATCCCGTCAGGACAATACCCAATATCACAGGAGGAAGGTAATTATTGATTGTGGCGGGCAACACCCTTTCAAAGTCAACAGCTGTTCCATTGGAGATACCTAATTCATTAAAATAAAGCAGGCCCAGCACCGTCAATCCAATGATCATGGAATAACGAACCGGTAATAATATGATTGAAACAAATCCAGTCATCTTCGACGCGTCTTTTGGGGAGCGGGATGACAAGATCTTTTGCATGTCATAGTTTGGCGCCGGTCCGGCTGCCGCAGCAAATATTCCTTTGAATAACATCATCATAAAAAAGAAACCAAATATTTCAAATCCGTCACTCCGGATCTTCTCATTCGCGCCCTGTACAAAACCCGACCAATCCATATTCAAATGCCATCCGAAAAAAGGATCCGTCCAACCGGCAGGGACATTCAATGACTTCCCGTCATGCAGATGGATCATTGCTATGACCGCAATCGAAATACATCCTATCGTCATAATGATATATTTGATCAGGTCTCCCAGCACAATACTGCGCATACCGCCCAATATCGAATAGAACATGGCAAACAACGTAAAAACGATCCCGTAAAAATGGGCCGCATATTGAGGCGCTATGTCAAACGGGATGTATGATTGGGCCACGCTCCAGGGAACAAAAACTTCAATGAACTTTCCTAACCCGATAAAGCCATACGCCAAAAAACCAAGACAACCTATTATCGCAAATGCCACTACCACCGTATGCGATGCAGTTACTCCTGTTCCGCTTTTTCCAAATCTTGTCGCCAGCCATTCAGCCCCGGTATCAGCATTCGATCGTCTTAACCATTTCGACAAATACATCATATTGAACACCTGGTTAAACACGGGCCACAGCCAGGGTATCCAGATGCTTTTCATCCCATATACAAAACAAAGAGCGACCATCCACATGGTACCACTGATATCAAACATGTCTGACGCGTCACTCAGACCCAGCATATACCAGGGAAGTTTTTTGCCACCAAGCAAATAGCTTTCTTTATTCTCCCTGGCCTTTTTTCTTAATACCCAGCCAATCATCAGCA
>JANWHX010000047.1 GCA_025450235.1 Chitinophagaceae bacterium
AAAACTTGTATTCGGTAAGATGGTAATTGGTGTCTTCTGCCAATCTTGTTTTTTGTTTGAACTTTTTGTTCCATTTGGCAATTCTTGATGACCAGGGCCAGCCTCTTTTGAGATAGGCGTACATAATCGGATTAACAACCAATTTAAGATTGTGATGTTTATGAGTGATCAGGTAATTCAGGTTCTTTTCTATATCGTCTTCCAATAACAATGTGGAAGAGATCTTGCCTGTTCCGTTGCAACTTGGACAAATCTCCTGCGTATTAATGTTCATTTCAGGCTTCATCCTTTGCCGGGTGATTTGCATCAGGCCAAATTTGGAAATGGGGAGTACTGCATGCTTGGCCCGGTCAGGACTCATGAATTCTTCCATCTTTTCCATAAGCTTCCGCTTATTTTCCGGAAGTTTCATATCAATGAAATCAGCAACGATAATTCCACCCAGGTCACGAAGCCGTAATTGACGAGCTATTTCATCAGCCGCTTCTAAATTAGTTTCAAGCGCATTTTGTTCCTGGTTATTGCTCACACTTTTATAACCACTGTTTACATCGATTACATGGAGGGCTTCGGTATGTTCGATAATGAGGTAAGCGCCGCTATTCAGATTCACCGTTTTGCCAAAAGCAGATTTTACCTGCTTGGTAATGCCGAAGGAATCGAATATCGGTGCCCCGTTTTGATAAAATGAAACAATATCCGCTTTTTCAGGAGCTATTCGCTGTATATAATTCTTAGTGTCAGTAAAAATCGTACGATCATTGACCACGATCTTATTAAAATCTTCATTTAAAAGATCGCGCAGTATGCTATTGGTCTTTGTTTGTTCACTCAATATTTTTGCCGGTGCAGCAGATCCCTTCAGGTTTCGCTGGATACTCTTCCACATTTCAACCAATGCCGAAAGATCCTCGTGTAGTTCAGCCGTGTTCTTTCCTTCCGCGGCTGTACGAACAATAACTCCGAAATTCTTTGGCTTGATCGCCTCAACAATTTTCTGTAATCTTTTCCTTTCTTCAGAGGAATGTATCTTCCGGGAGACAGCAACGATATTGTTGAACGGAGTGATCACCACGAAACGGCCCGGTAAAGAAATTTCACAACTTAACCTTGGTCCTTTGGCGGCAATCGGTTCTTTTAATATCTGAACCAGGATATGGGGCTTGCCTCCCAGCACTTCATTGATCTTTCCTGTTTTGATTATCTCAGGTTCAACCTCAAACTTCCCAAAGTCCAATGCTGCATCATTCTTGTCAATCATGCTGAGAGTAGTGAATTTCAGCAATGACCGGGCATAAGGGCTCAGATCAGTATAATGAAGAAAAGCGTCCTTTTCAAAGCCTACATCCACAAATGCAGCATTCAGCCCCGGAATAAGTTTTTTTACTTTTCCCAGGTACAGGTCCCCGACGGCAAATCTTGCATCGTTTTTTTCACTATGCAGTTCAACCAGTTTCCTGTCTTCGAGCAAGGCAATTTCAACACCTTGAGGAGCTGAATTAATAATGAGTTCTTTGTTCATTACAGCTTACATAAAAATGATTCCTAAAACCTATTGCTGTAAAGACCGGCTGCAGGCAAACCGTACGTGATTGCGGGGGGATAAAGTTGCAGACAAAAGTGGTGGGTTGCAAACTTGTACGGCAGACAATCGGTCAACTGATTCCGTCCCGCAATTGGCGGGACGGAAAGAATAGAAAAGAATTATTTATTTCTCTTCTTATGACGATTCTTTCTCAGTCTTTTTTTACGCTTGTGCGTCGCAATTTTATGACGCTTCCGTTTCTTACCACAAGGCATACTCAAATAATTTTTTAAATATTGTTTATAATAATAAGTTTCAAAGTTTAGGAGATCGTCCTCCCGTCCTTAAACTTTTAAATACGTTATTTCTTCAGGTCTTCAATTCGCTTTTCAATAGCCGTTTTCATTTCTGCATTTGTGACAAGCGGAACACTTCGCTCATACCACTTCAGAGCATTTGATTTATCATTTATCCTTTCATAAGTATCAGCAAGCAGCAAAATGGCTTCAAGGTTGTTGGGTTTCAACTGGTAAACTAATTGTAACCGGCTGATTGCTTTTTCATATTGGCCAGACATCAATGATCCCCTGACCATCATCATTTGCCCATATACATTTGTGCTATCCCGATCCAGCACCTCTTTGATCTTTCCAATTCCTTCCATAGGAGCTGCAGAAATGTTTCCAAAAAGATAACAGGCACCCAGGCCAATTTTGGCAGAATCATTATTCGGGTTGATAATCAAAGATCTTTCAAACAAATCTTTGGCTTGCAGCGCTTCCCATCTTCTGAAATCCAGGCTCTGTTCTTGCTGCAGATTCTCCAAAAATAAGCGGGCAGCAAAGGTGAGGGAATTTTCTGAATTTTCCAATCTTGCAGTTTCACCCTCATAAAAGGCAAACGGGAGCAAAAAACCTGCAGAATCTTTCCAGAAATGAGCCAATTGATGATAAACTTCCAGCTTCTGATCCTTTGAAGTTGCGCCGGAAATAGAAGCCTCTAAACTGGCCAGGCGGGTCAGTTGGTCTGGCCTCAATTCCCTTTTGGCCATATTCAATATAGTATCGGTTAAATTACCGGTTGTAGTGGACTGGCCGTTGTTAACTGCTTTTGAACTGCTTTTAAGGGGAATTGTACGACCGAACAAGAAAATAATAGCTACGAAAAAAAGTGCTGTGATTATTGTAATTAACTGGGGTTTCTTCACTTTCTATAAATTGGAAGGCGAAGTTACCTCAAAGAGTTTATAATGAGTTATAGAGGTTGAACTGCGGGTTATGCATCTTCTCCGGGACCCGGATCCGGCTTAACTTCCTTTAACTTCTTAACTTCAGCCACAAATTCTTTGGCAGGTTTGAAAGCGGGTATATAATGTTCAGGAATATGAACAGCAATATTCTTCTTGATGTTTCGCCCGATTTTGGCCGCTCGCTTTTTAGTAATAAAACTGCCAAAGCCACGGATATAAATATTTTCCCCGGCGGCGAGAGTGTCTTTTACTTCTTTAAACATCGTTTCGAGTGTAACCAGGACATCAACTTTGGGAATGCCAGTCTTTTCAGATATCTGGTTAACGAGATCGGCTTTTCGCATTATTGAGGGGGTTTAATTGGTTTTAAATAGAACAATTTAAGACAAAATTAAGTGATAGTCAATAGAATAGACAAATTTTTTATCACAATACCCCAATCTGGTTGCAGAAATTGACGGATATTTAAGCCCTTTTAATATGATTTGATGCCTGATATTAGTAAGAAGAAGCCGCTTTTTTCCCGGATTTTACTCCGCTGGAACCGTGAAAAAAACTCTCGTCAAATGCCCTGGAAAAATGAAAAGGATCCATATAAAATATGGTTAAGTGAGATCATTTTACAACAAACGAGAGTCGAACAGGGCCTCCCTTATTATAACCGTTTCATAAAGACATTTCCTGATGTTCATACACTCGCCAAGGCAAAGGAAGAAAGGGTTTATAAACTATGGGAAGGTCTTGGATATTATTCGCGGTGCCGGAACCTGATCACTACAGCAAAATATATTTCAAACGAATTAAAAGGAAAATTTCCGAATACATATGAAGAAATAAGAGCATTGAAAGGAATAGGCCCGTACACTGCAGCCGCGATTTCATCTTTTGCATTCAATTTACCTTACGCTGTTCTGGATGGCAATGTGTTCCGGGTATTGGCAAGGATTTTTGGCATTTATACACCGGCCGATTCTTCAGAAGGAAAAAAGAGATTCACGCAACTAAGTGAAACATTATTAGACAAGGAACAACCCGGAGTGTACAACCAGGCAATTATGGATTTTGGAGCTGTGATCTGCAAACCTGCCCCTCTTTGTAATCAATGTGTTTTTAAAAAGAATTGTTTCGCTTTTTTGAATAATAAAATTGATGAGCTTCCGGTAAAAGAAAAACGAACAAGCATCAGGACAAGATGGTTGTACTATTTAGTAGCGGAATATGATAACAAGACAGCTATCCGGCAAAGAACGGAAAAAGATATCTGGCAGCAGTTATATGAGTTCCCCGTGATCGAAGCAAGCAAAGAACAGGAATTGAACTGGATTTTATTACACGCAGAAAAAAGATCGTTGGCCCTAAAAGGAATGTATGATGTAGTCACTATTTCTCCCGTTTATAAACAGCAGTTATCTCATCAGTTAATCGTGGGCCGGTTTATTACAATAAAACTGAAACGGTCACCGGTATTTAGAAAAAACCCCGTAAATGACGGGTGGCTGTGGCTTACCAAGGCTCAACTAAAGAAATACCCCTTTCCAAAATTTATCAATAATTACTTATCTGCCCCTATATCGCAAGCCTTATTCTGACCTTGCCTGCCTGAGTAAATTTTTGATAGTGCACAGTTTGAAAAATGATGCATTAAACTTCTTAAATAGAAGCCACAGATGCACGGAGTTCCAGAATGCCATCTTCATCCATGCATCCGTGGCTAATTCATTCTAGCCCACTACTTAATTTTTTTATTCCGCCCAAAAAAATTTAATTTTAATGAGCATTCGAAGCCTAAGGAGGATTTATTAATCGAAAAAGATAAGCGTATGAGAGGCGTAAACAGAGTAATGCTCATTGGCAATCTTGGAAAAGATCCAGATGTTCAATTCCTTGAAGGAAACATTGCAGTAGCCAAATTCCCCCTCGCTACTACAGAAACCTTTAAAGACAGATCGGGAAAATTAATCTCACAAACAGAATGGCACACTGTCGTTTTATGGCGCGGCCTGGCTGAATTGGCGCAAAAGTATTTACATAAAAGCAGCCTTGTCTATATCGAAGGCCGTTTGCGTACACGCAGCTGGGATGATAAGGAGGGTAACCGGAAATTCGCCACTGAAGTGGTAGGCGACAACCTGATCATGCTCGATAAAAGGATGGACAGCGCCGGGACAACTTCGCCCGGTGACAGCAGTGTTGAAAGCCATGGAAGTGCGGAACCCCCTATTGGCGATCCATCGGAGACGCTGCCCTTTTAGGTTTATAAGCTTAAAACAATAACTTTGTTGCCGTCTCCAAAGACAGGCATCCGGTTGTCTTTGTGACAAAGTTTTCACCAAAAATCCTTCCATTGGATAGCTATTCGGTCATTCACCTCATCTATAATAAACTTTCCTTCGTTTTCCTGGCGGTCAATCCGCAGAGCACTACATTTCTTGTTATTGTATTAATGATCTTAATGCTGCTGGCATTCACCATCTCCGGGGCGGAAGTAGCATTGTTTTCATTAAATAATAAAGATGTAAATATTCTGAAAACAAAACAACATAGTGCAGCAAAACGGATCATTACATTGCTTGAGGAGCCCCAGGCGGTATATGCCTCTTTGCTTATTGCCAGCACGTTCATCAATATTTGTATTGCGATTCTCATCAATTTCCTGATCAGCCAGTTTATTTCTTTTGGTGATCTGCCTTTTGCGATCGAAATGCTGATCAAAGTATTGGTGATCGCATTTGGCTTATTATTCTTTTGTGAAGTGTTGCCAAAAATCTGGGCCACACAAAACAATCTTCGGTTTGCTTACGGATCTTCTTTTGTGATAGAAGCGGTTCATTTGGTTTTGAGAAGAATAAGCAAAGGAGTTGTTTCACTGGCGGATGGTATCGGTAGAAGACTAGGCGCAAACAAATCACAGGCACTTAGCATCCGTGAAATTGATGAGGCCATTGACATTAAAACCGATGAAGAAGCTTCCCCGGCCGAAAAAAGTATAATGAAGGGAATCGTCAAGTTTGGTAATATTTCTGTTCGCCAAATCATGCGGGGCCGGCTTGATGTCAGCGGTATTGAGTATAATACTTCATTTGGCGATCTCAACCGGAAGATCGAAGAGCTTCATTATTCCCGTTTGCCGGTTTACAATGTCAATTTGGATGAAGTTACCGGCATAATTTATACGAAAGACCTGATCCCTTTCGTTGATGAAGAAGAGAATTTCGACTGGCACTCTCTGATGCGGCAACCGTACTTTGTGCCGGAATCCAAGCTCATCGAGGACCTGTTAAAGGATTTCCAGTCCCGGAAAATTCATTTTGCTATTGTAGTGGATGAATTTGGCGGCACCAGCGGGATCGTGACCATGGAAGATATATTGGAGGAAGTGATCGGTGAAATAAGAGATGAGTTTGACGAAGAAGAAAGCGGCAATCGAAAGTTGGATGACAACAACTATGTCTTTGAAGGCAAAACCATGATCCATGATATCTGCAGGCTGATGCGACTGCCCATAGATACATTTGATAAAGTAAAAGGTGACAGTGAATCGGTGGGGGGACTGGTATTGGAACTTGCCGGTGAATTCCCAAAATTGAAAACAGAAATACCCTGCGGCGATTTTGTATTTACCGTGATCGAAGTGGACAATAACAGGGTAAAACTTGTAAAAGTGACAGTCAATTGAAATGGGTAAAGTTTGTAAGATGAAATTTTTGAATTACCTGCCCGCCTTATTACTGGTTGCATTCGCTCTGCATTCCTGTAACAGCACCTATACTCCAAAACGAAAGGGATATTTTGCAATCGAATTTCCTGAAAAACAATATAAGGCATTTGACGAGCCGGGTTACCCCTATACTTTTGAATACCCTGTTTATGCCGCTGTGTCAAAGGACAGTTTGTTTTTTGATGATAAAGCGGAAAACCCGTGGTGGATCAACATTGATGTGCCTCAGTTTGCGGGACGAATTTATATAAGCTATAAAGAGATCACTAAAAAAGACCAGGTTTATTTGCTGGCCGAGGATGCATATAAAATGGCGACCAAGCAGCATATCCAGGTATCTACAGGTATTGATCAAATTCCCCTTAAGACAGCTAATGGGGCCGAAGGGTTGTACTATTCTTTAAAGGGAAATACAGCAACAGCAAATCAATTTTTTCTGACTGATTCTACGCATCATTTTTTAAGAGGCGCTTTATATTTTGATGCTGCTCCAAATGAAGATTCCCTGGGTATTGTGAATGATTTTCTGAAGAAAGATCTTGAGCACCTGATCAATACTTTGAAGTGGAAATAAGAAATCGCTCTTAGTTGTTTGTAAAACCACCCCTGTCCGGGAAACCGGTGTACCCAAAGAATGTAAAAGGGTATTTCAGCTTACAGCATTTCTTTATTAATTTGGAGTTCAACCACACTGACTGAAATATGAAAAAGGTATCCTGCTTACTTCTCCTGATTCTTCCTTTTCTTTTTTCTGCTGCGCAGCAAGCTCTTGTTGACTCTATGAAAAATGTGCTGGCACTTGCTAAAACCCCCGAAGAAAAGGTCGAAGCGCTGGATATGTTGTCCCGCACGATGGTGAACATAAACCTGAAACAAGCAGACGAATATGGCAACGATCTGATCACATTAGCTGAGGAATCGAGAGACAGGAAACTTATGATAAAGGCATATATGTCCAACGGGACCAGGTGCAGCTATTTTGCAGGCATGAAAGATTACACATCCCGATCCATTGATTATTATAATAAGGCACTGTCAATAGCAAAACAGAACAGGTATGATGAGGATGCCGGGGCAATCTATCTTAAACTAGCTGCCATTCACCTTGCTATTCCCGATAAAGACAAGGCCCTGAGCTATGCCAACCAGGCTTTATCCATCATCAATACCTTAAAAAATGATAGCCTTAAAGCAGAGGTTAATAACACATTCGGTCATGTCTATCTTAACAGAAATGAAAAAATAGTGGCCCTCCGGAATTACCTGACCGGATTACGGATAGCCGAGGAGATAAAGAATCACGCTTTAATCCGGGCTTGCTATCTATATCTTTCTTCTTTTTATTCAGGCATTGAGGACTATGACAAGGCGATTGATTATTATAGTAAAGCCTATAAGGAACTGGATCTAATGAGCGAAAAGAATGTACCTTATTTACGTGCAGTGGATATGAACAGTATGGGCAAATTATACGCATATAAAAAAAGTTATGAAATTGCTATCCGCTATTTCGAAAGATCATTGGCAATGGCAGATTCATTGAAGTTCGCCACGCTAAAGATGCCCGGCTATACAAGTCTGCTGAATCAATACCTCCGCGTGGACCAGCCGCAAAAAGCACTGGAATATTTTAATTCTTCCTCTGGCCAGGAGCTAAGAAAACAACTCATTAATTTTGGATTCTCCGGGGCCATTGACCAGGCTTTTGCTGTTATCTATACAGAGCTGAATAAATTTGATTCTGCAAAATATTATTTCCAGAGGGCAGCTCCTTTTTTTGAAAACAACCCGAATGAATCCTCCAGGGTGAGCTATTACGCACAACTTGGTTCTTTATATAAAAAAACCGGAGAATACGCCAAAGCCATTGACCTTTACCTTAAAGTAAAAGACATTGCAGACAGAACCGGGCAGTTGGAAATCGCAGAAAGGGCCGCCAAACACCTGGACACGTTATACCTCAGGGTTGGCAATTTCCAACAAGCCAGCCTGTATAATTCCATTTATTACAAGTATAAAGACAGCCTTGAAACACTCAACAAGGAAAAAGAACTTGCACAGGTAGAAGCAGCAGACTTACAATTCAGACAACAAAAATTAGAAGAAGAGCTGGCGGAAAAAAAGCGACGCAAAAACAATATCCAGTATATGGCCATAACTATAGGAATAGTGGGGGTTTTTGTCATGCTGGTCGTATTAGGAATGTTTAAAGTGTCAGCTAATACAATACGGCTCATTGGTTTTTTTGCTTTTCTTATGTTCTTTGAATTCCTTTTCCTGATTTTCAAAAAGAATATCTATTCAGTCACCCAGGGCGAGCCAATGAAAGACCTTGCATTTATGATCGCACTTGCTGCTTTATTAGTGCCATTGCATCATTGGCTCGAACATAGGGTGATTAAGTATCTTACCTCTCACAACAGGCTTACCGCATCGGGCAAAACCCTGATGGCAAAAGTCTTTACCGGTAAAAAGAATGAAGGAAAGGGTAAGGGTGTAACTTTGGAAAAAAATGACCCGTGATCGTAATTGATAATATGTTGATTAGTGATGATGTCGTGGAAAAACAATTCATTTGCGACCTGGCTAAATGCAAAGGTGGTTGTTGTGAGGATGGTGATGCCGGCGCTCCCCTGGATGAAAGCGAATTGCAAACAGTGCTGGACAGTTATGAAAAGATCAGGCCTTATCTTTCCGAAGCTGCCATCGATGAAATAGAAAAAAAAGGGAAATATGTTCATAGCGATGAGTTTGGCTGGGTAACTCCTACATTGGATCGTGAAAATGAAATCTGTGTGTATGGCCGGCGTGATAATCGGGGTATTATCAAATGTGCTTTTGAACAGGCGTATAATGACGGAGTGATCAGCTGGAAAAAACCCATCAGCTGTCATTTGTATCCCATTGTTGCAAAAAAAGCCGTACATGGGGAATATGAAAATGTAAACTATTCACCGAGAGAAACGTTGTGCAAACCCGGGTGTCGCCTTGGCGAGAAATCAAAACTACCTGTGTATGAGTTTTTAAAAGAGGCATTGATAAGAAAATATGGTGAAGAGTTTTACGAAACGTTGGAGAGGGTCGCTAAGAAGCGAAGACCGCAAAAGAGGACAGAAATGTAGGTCCTGATCACCTTATAAAAGAAACCAATACCAATGGCTGACAATACCGATTCGTTTATTGCAAAAAGCAGTATCAAAGCAGTTGACCTGGATCACCGCCGAAAGATCAACTACAACATTGGAAAATATAATGCGGTTGTTCCCATTGGTAAGTCCCAATTCGCGGATGTAAATCTTGCCCGGGAACGAGCAAAGAATCTTAAATGGAGATCGATTGAAAACCTCGATACGCAATTAGAAACATTTGAAACAATCATTACAAAAAGGGGTGCTAAAGTTATTTGGGCAGAAAATGCAGAGCAGGCGAATCAAGCTGTACTAAAGATCTGCAAAGAAAAAATGTGCCGTACCATTGTGAAAAGCAAAAGCATGGTGACAGAGGAAATCCATCTCAACGATTTCCTGCAAAAAAATAAAATAGAAAGCGTAGAAACAGATCTTGGAGAATATATTCAGCAACTCGATGGGGAGCCACCTTATCATATCGTAACCCCGGCCATGCATAAAAGCAAAGAAGACGTGGCAAAATTGTTTACCGATAAATTAGGCACTCATCCAAATCTTACGCCCGAGCAATTAACGATGGTAGCAAGGGATAAACTTCGTGAGAAATATGTGCAGGCGGAAGTGGGAATTACCGGCGCTAATTTTATAATTTCTGATATTGGCGCCATAGCTGTGTCGGAGAACGAAGGCAATGCCAGGTTAAGTTGCTCAATGCCCAAAACCCATATTGCGATCGTGGGCATAGAAAAAGTGATCCCGTCAATGACTGACCTCGCTTTATTCTGGCCTTTACTTGCAACATATGGAACCGGGCAAAGGATAACTGTATATAACACGATTGTTACCGGTCCAAGGCAGCAAGGTGAAACGGATGGTCCGGAGGATATGTATGTGATACTCCTGGATAATGGCCGCACTAATATTCTCGCTAATGAAAAGGCAAGGGAAAGTCTTTATTGTATTCGCTGCGGAGCCTGTTTAAATGCATGTCCCGTGTACAAAAATATTGGAGGTCATACGTATGCAACCCCGTACAGCGGACCGATTGGATCTGTTATTACGCCGCATTTGAAGGATATGGGCCACTGGAAACATTTGAGTTATGCCTCTTCGTTATGCGGCAACTGCACCGAAGTCTGTGCCGTAAAAATAAACCTGCATGAATTGCTTTTGGAAAACCGGCATGAGGCTGTAGAAAAAAGAACAAACGATTTTTTAGAAAGGGTAGTTTGGAAAATGTGGAAGCAATCAATGATGCGTCGTTCATGGATGAATATGGTAAACGGAAATACAAAAAGCTGGTTTCTCAATAAAGTGGCCAAATCATGGACAGCACACCGTGGTGATCTTGATTTTCCAAAGAGATCATTTAATGAGCAGTGGAGGAAGAAAATGAAAGACCAGTAATTGAAAAGACCTGGCGTTGATACTGTACACACATAGCATAACTCCCCGTTTACAATACATTGCTGACTTTATTGCAAAAGAATTGCAGACTGGAACAATTAAGGTAACTGCATCAAGGGAAGAATTCAACAACGCCGGCGATAATAAAATAAATTACAGCGACAACCGCATCGCGGAGGCTGAAATCTGGATACGACCTCATGGCCTGTTGTTTGAAAATGGGATCCAGGAACAAAGTATCCAATGTTTTGAAGCAAATGGTAATAAAGCATTTTTTAAAACTCAAGGCGATTTTCCCTTCGATATTCTTGCCGCCTCTTTTTACCTGCTGAGCCGCTACGAAGAATATTTGCCGCATTCAAAAGATAAGTATGGCAGATATGCCCACGAAAATTCTTTGGCATACAAAGAAAAATTCCTGAATCTTCCACTGGTAAACATCTGGCTGCAAAATTTTAAACAACTGATCAGCGAAAACTCTTCCCGACTCACGACTCACGACTCACGACTCCTGACTCCTGACTCCCGACTAACGACTAACGACTCGCAACTCCAGACTCACCACTCACCACTCACAACTCACCACTCACAACTCACAACTCACCACTCCCAACTCACCTTCCTTCCGACATACGACATTGACATTGCCTGGTCCTATAAACATAAAGGATGGTGGAGAAACCTGGGCGGCGGATTACGATCTTTATTTAAAGGTGACGGGTCGTTGCTAAAAGAACGAATACAGGTGTTAAGGGGAAAGCAAAAAGATCCTTTTGATGCATTTGGCTGGATGAACAAGATGCACGAACAATATAAGTTAAAGCCTTACTATTTTTTTCTCGTGCCGCAGACGAGAGGATACTACGATAAAAACATCTCTCCGACATGTAAAGCGATGCAGGACCTGATAAGAGATCATATTACCCGTTATCCCGTTGGCATTCATCCATCATGGAAAAGTGGTGATGATGTATTGTTGTTAAAAAAAGAAATTGAAACATTATCAAATCTTACCGGCAGACCTGTTGTTTCATCCCGGCAACATTATATCAGGTTTAATTTGCCGGGTAGTTACCGAAGATTGATCGACAACGGGATCAAAAATGATTTCTCAATGGGATATGGAAGCATTAATGGGTTCAGGGCTTCGGTTTGTTCACCATTTTATTGGTATGATTTGGAAAAAGAAGTACGAACAGAGCTTATGTTATTCCCTTTTTGTTATATGGAGGCCAATTCTTTCTATGAGCAACAATATTCTCCGGAACGGGCGCTGGAAGAAATGCGCCACTATTATAAGGTTGTAAAATCAGTGAGTGGCTATCTTATTATGATATGGCACAATTCCTTCCTTGGCACCGATAGACTGACGGCAGACTGGAGAGATGTTTATGAGCAGTTCATCAAAGAGATTAGTTCTGATATTAATAATAGCACATGTTAAACTCCCTCTGGTTCCGGTTGTTCCGGTGGAGGAATAGACTTGAATGTCCTGTTTACTAGATAAACTCCGAACAATGTCACTACGCCGCCAACGGCAATGAACAGGGTCAGCTTTTCTCCAAATATTGCGGCGCCGAGCAATACGGCAACAATAGGATTGATGTAAGCGTAAATGGAAACCTGGACAGTGGGAAGATGTTGCAAGGCATACAAATACGATATGAACGTGATGATGGAACTAAAAATAATCAGGTAACCAATTGCTGCCCACGACTTCCAGGGAATCGCCGTAAAGGAAATACCTATATCAGTTGATTGGGTGATCGTAAGCAATACTACCGAAGAGATGATCATTTGCAATCCAAGACTGAAATAGGGATTGAAGCCAGCAGCATGTTTTTTTGTATAAATAGTTCCGAACGCCCACGACCAGGTAGCTGTCAGGGACAATAAAATTCCAAAAACGAAATCTGAATTTAGAAAATCATCCAGGTGTTCATAGAAAATGATGCATACTCCGCCAAAACCAAGCAGCATTCCAATTATGGCCCTTGCAGGCATCCTACTTCCGGAAGTAAATAACCCAATGATTACGATCCATAACGGAAATATCGCGCCCATAATCGCCCCGAGACCTGCTGAAATATATTTTACCCCCCATGTACTTAAGGCGTTGCTCAGTAGAAAATTCAGAAAACTTAAAATAAGAATGGTTCTCCATTCTTTTCCCTTTGGCCAGGAGTCACCTTTGTATAAAAAGTAAATAATAAAACACAATCCTCCCAATAATTGACGGATGCCCGCTAATTGCAGAGCCGGCATGTATCTTACGCCTTCTTTTGACGCGATCCATGTGGTACCCCAGAAAAAACAAACTAATGCAAGTGCAAAAATTGCTTTGGCTTTTGTTCCTTTTTTATGAATAGTCAGCGGGTTGAATGCCGCCATCTTTTTAAGTGACTGACCTGAGGCCTGTATGATATATTTTTGAAATTCGGGAAAGTTCATTGACACATCAGTGTTTAAAATGCCGCATGCCCGTCATCACCATGACCAGCTTGTTATTCTTACAATATTCGATTGAATCATTATCCCGGATAGAACCTCCCGGTTGAATAAACGCAGTGACACCAGCTTCATGACCCATCTTCACACAATCATTGAAGGGAAAGAATGCATCGCTTGCCATGACAGCGCCATTCAAATCAAACCGAAATTGTTTTGCTTTTTCAATAGACTGGCGCAATGAGTCAATACGGCTTGTTTGTCCGCAACCTTTGCCAATAAGTTGCTTATTCTTTACTAAAGCGATTGCATTTGACTTTAAATGTTTACATACGATGTTGGCAAATACCAGGTCCTCCTTTTCTTTATCGGTTGATGCCCTACCTCCAACTTCTTCCCACTTACTGAAATTGCCTTTATCAATGCCTTGAATAAGTACTCCGTTAAGCAACGATCTGTATTGCTCATCATTTTCGGGGTTAGTTTTTTGTTGCAGTAAGATCCTGTTCTTTTTTGATTGCAGGGTATCTAATGCATCTTTTTCAAACCCCGGGGCAATCAGCACCTCAAAAAATATCTCATTGATAGCAGTTGCTGTTTCTATATCAATTACGCTATTGCTGACCAGTACTCCGCCAAACGCACTTTCCGGATCACCCGCCAGGGCATCTTTCCATGCCTTTGCAATGGTTGGTCTGGAAGCAATGCCACA
>JANWHX010000048.1 GCA_025450235.1 Chitinophagaceae bacterium
ACTTTCAATTCAATCGCAATAGGCGTTGGCAAACTCTTTACTTCAACCGTCGTCCGGCAAGCCTGCACCACCGTAAAATACTCCGCATAGATCTTGTTATATACCTGAAAATCCTGCTTCATATTTGTCAGGAAAACGGTCACATCGATTATCTTATTCCAGCTACTCCCACTTGCTTCGAGAACGGCCTTAACGTTAGCGAAGACAGCCCGACATTCCGCTTCTATATCATACCTTATAATATTACCGTTACTATCTAATTCCAGTCCAGGAATGGAATTGTCGTGGGGACTGCGGGGGCCAATACCGGACAAGAAAAGGAGATTCCCCGCCTTTCTTGCGTGCGGATAAGTTCCAAGCGGCTCAGATGCGTTCTCGGTATTGATTATATCAGCCATTACAATTTATACCAAATGTAAAATAACCTGCGATACGGGCAGCAAAAACCCAAAATCTCTTTTTTAATTTTTATATTTAATCATTCGATCTGAAATGGATATTTTTTTACCTGTACAAAAAGAGATAATAGCCATTTTGTCTGCACAATTGGATAAGAGATTATGCTATCATAATACGGATCACACGCTCGATGTCATCGCACGGTCGGAGGAAATTGCGTTGTCTGAACAGGTGTCATCGTCAAAAGAGCTATTGCTTTTGAAAATTGCAGCTTTATTTCATGATACCGGATTTTTGCACGTATATAACGGTCACGAAGAAAAAAGCTGTGAAATCGTTGTTGAAAAACTCGATTCGAATTTTACGAAACCTGATATGGATGTCATTTGCGGGTTGATCATGGCTACAAAAGTGCCACAGAAGCCCACCACCCTACTGCAACAAATAATATGTGACGCTGATCTTGATTATTTAGGCCGCAAAGACTTCAAAAAGCTTAGCAACTATTTAAAAAATGAATTCCTGGATTTTGGTATTGTGAAAAATGATGACGAATGGGAAAAGAAACAAATAGCTTTTTTCGAAAGCCATCAGTATTTCACCCGCACTTCTATAGATAAGAGATTGCCATTAAAAACGCGTCACCTGGAAGATCTGAAACAACATCTAAAGGATAACCAATAGTCAGCAATATGAATGAAAGGAACTTCTGGTTAAGGTTGTTAAATATATTTCCCGAAGAACGGTGGATCGTAAGAAATTTATTTCTGCTGCAATTTTTCCAGGGAGCAGGAATAGCTTTCTTCTTTACGGCCGCCTTTGCCAGCTTTCTCGACCGGTATCCTATTACCGACCTTCCCTGGGTCATGATCATGTCTGCATTTCTATTATGGCTTTCCGGCTATTCGTACTCAAGACTTGAACATAAGATCGGCAACCTGCGACTGAGCCGCATCGTCACCATCTTTATCACGTCAAGCATCTTTGCCTTTTTTCTTGGAGCCAATTTAATACACGCGAACTGGTTCTATTTCCTGATGCTTGCCTGGTTTAATGTTTTATACCTTCTCAACAACCTGGAATTCTGGGGTATTGCCACATCGCTCTTTGACACAAGACAAAGCAAAAGACTTTTTGGAATAATCAGTGCAGGAGATATTCCCGCAAAATTCATCGGTTATACGATCGCATTGCTGATCGTATCCTATGTCGGTGTAAAAAACCTTTTATTGGTAGGAACGGTTTGTATGCTTTTTTCCCTGCCATACCTTCTTCGTATTTCCCGCTCCGGGTTAATGGCAGGAGAAAATCAACAGAAGCCAGAACGGCACAAAAAACCAAAGAGTAAGGAGCAGCAGCGAATAAATCAATTAATCAAAAATTTTACGCTGAATGCGCTGATCCGGCGAATCGCATTGTTATCGCTGTTAGTTTCCTGCTGTGTGATCATTATCAACTATGCTTTTTATTCAAAAGTAAAAGACGCGTATCACAATGACGTTGAACTGGCAAAATTCATCGCCTTCTTCCTCGCCAGCCTGAGACTCATTGCCCTTGTCATTAAATTAATATTTACCGGGAGGCTGATAAATTCCCTGGGAATCATGAAAGCGCTGTTTGTGACACCGGTCATCATGATCCTGTTCATAATAGTTTTATTGGTAACTGAATTCTCCATAAAAGCTGACCACCTGTTACTTTATATTTTTGCAGCTACCGCCATTGCCGTGGATGCATTGCGGGCTTCGATCAATTCGCCGGTCTTATTGACAGCCATGCAACCATTACCCCTTCATGAAAGGTTGCGGGCGCATAACATTGTCAAAGGCATAATGGATCCGGTCGCTTCCCTGTTTTCCGGGATCATATTGCTGGTACTCTTTAATATCCAGGAAAAGGTTGACCTGGTCACTATATGCTATGTCTTGCTTTTCCTCGCCGTTTTGTGGGTGATTGGTATTTTCCGGGTGAATCATAAATACATGCAAACCCTGATAAAAACGATTACCAGCCGGTATTTCAGCCTCGAAGGCTTTGAAATGAATAACGATGAATTACTTAATCTTATCAGTGAAAAAATAAATAAAGGCAATGAACTGGAAGTGATAAACATCCTGCAAATGCTGAACAGCAGCAATAAACCCGTTCCTGAAGAACTCATACAAAAACTGCTTCAATATCCCTCAGACCGGGTAAAACTGGAAACGATACGAATGATCGGGGCGAAAGATAGTATGGCGGGCGAAGAAGACCTGGCAAACCTCGCGGCTCATTCAAATGATCGCATTATAAAAGCAGAAGCGGTTAAGACTTTAGTCCGGATGACCCGTGACGAGAGCAAAGCCGCATTCTATCTTAATGACCCCGATCCGGCAATTCAACAGGCGGCTATTTCCGGCATGCTGCAAAATAAAAATGACCTGCTTAAAACCAAAGCGATAGAGTTCACAAGGGAGCTAAGTATTTCGCATGAAAATGAAAAAAAGAAGATCGCGTTGTTGATCATGCGGGAAGTAAAGGATGAATATTATTTTCCGGAACTGGTTCCACTCATGCAGGATAAGACTGCGGAGATCAGGGAGCTTTCCTTATCAGCTATCGGAATGGTCACTGAAGCGGAAGCAATTGAAGAACTTCTCAATCATATCGACAGTCATCCCAAAAAGGTTTTCCTGGCCATTGAAAACACCGGTGAAAATGCCTTGCCAGTTATTGTTTCGCGTATACTGTCTGGCAATTTAAAAGAATTACAGACGGAAAAATTGATCATACTTATCGGTAAAATCAAAACCGATCGTTCCATTCCTGTTTTACTTCAATTGCTTGTTTCAAATGCAACGCTCATACCGTTCGTGACAAAAGCATTGTACCGGTGTAACTATGTCGCTGATGACAGGACTAAAAAACTATTGGAAGATACAGCGCATAAATACCTGTTATATGGCGCCGAGTTGCTGCACATGCAACAAACGCTACAAACAAAATCATATCCTTTCGACATCATTAACAGCTCAATAAACATTGAACTGGCAGAGATACAGGAAGTGCTGCTTTGCATCTTTGGTTGTTTATATGACCGCAATAAGATCGGCCAGGCAAGAATCGGTCTGAAAATGAAAAACAGGGAGCAGGTTGCCAATGCGATGGAGATCATAGATATCACCGCGCGAAAAGACCTTGCTCACTCTTTTAATTCTTTATATGAGGCAGAAAGCATAAATCATCGCTGCCAGGCGCTTCAAAAACTCTTCAAAGAGAAAAACTTTTCAGAGATCCGGCAGGTGCTTACACGGATCCTTTCCGAACAACCGATCCGTTATCATCACTGGACTAAAGCGACTTCCATGTACGCTGCCAGGAAAGGCTCGCAGCCTTTGGACAATAAATTGCTGAACAAATTTGTCACCTCGGAGATACAATTGTTGAAAGAAACTGCGATCTATGCGGGTGGTAATTGATTAATTTTATAACATGGCGCAAACAAACAGAGAGAGGCTTTTGCTGATCGAAAAAGTGCTGGTATTAAAATCACTCAGTATATTCAAAGACACTCCCGAGAATATACTGGCTGATTTGGCGCCCATCATGCAGGAAGAAGAACCGGAACAAGGCGCTGTCATTTTTAGAGAGGGAGACGCCGGAGAATGTATGTATATCATTTACCAGGGACAGGTGAAGATTCATAAAGGAGAAAGGGAGCTGGCCATTCTGAAAGAGAAAGAAGTATTTGGTGAATTATCATTGCTTGATGCAGAAACGCGATCTGCCAGTGCCACAGCACATACTGACTGCGTACTTTACAAGATTGACCAGGAGCCTTTCTATGAATTGATAGATTCCCGTCCCGAAGTCGCAAAAGGTTTTATTAAGATATTGTGTCAGCGATTGAGAATTCAAAATGAGAAATCAATTTCAAACAATTTATCATAACTGCACACAGACATTCTTTGCGTCAGTGAAAAATCGCAATGCCTCCCACCCTCCTTCTTTACCCACCCCGCTGTTTTTCATGCCCCCAAAGGGTGTTCTGAGATCACGAAGCAACCAGCAGTTTATCCAGATGATGCCACTCTCTGTTTTCGCTGCCACACGATTTGCTTTGGAGATATCCTGTGTCCAGATGGTCGCGGCTAATCCATAGCTTGTCGCATTAGCCAAATGCACCGCTTCCTCTTCCGTCTTAAATGATTGTAAGGTTACAACAGGACCAAATATTTCTTCCTGGTTTGTTTGGCTATCGGGACCTAAACCTTCTATCACTGTCGGTTCAATGAAATAGCCATTGGCGCAATTTCCCGCTAATTGTACTTTAGTTCCGCCACAAAGCATCTTTCCACCTTCCTGCCTGGCTGTATCAATACAACGCAGGATCTTATCGAAATGAACTTTACTTACAATAGCTCCTTGTTTCGAGCTTTCATCCAGTGGATCGCCCACTTTCAATTGTTTTGTTCTCTCCACGAATTCTTTTTTGAATTTGCCGTAGATACTCTCTTCAATCAGGATCCTGCTGCCGCATAAACATATTTCGCCCTGGTTGCTGAAAGAAGATTGAATAGAGCTGCTCATCATCTTATCCCAATCGCAATCTGCAAAAATGATGTTGGGGTTCTTGCCGCCCAGTTCTAATGAGAGCTTTTTAAATTTGGGAGCAGCTAACGATGCAATTCTCTCCCCCGCTCTTGTGCTTCCCGTAAATGAAATAGCTTTTATATCAGGATGTTTAATGATCGCCTCCCCTGTCGTATTTCCGCGGCCGTGAATAATATTCAGCACTCCCGGAGGCAACCCGGCTTCCTTACAAATATGCGCCAACAAGTAACCAGTAACGGGAGTTACTTCAGAAGGTTTTGCAATTACACAATTGCCGGCAGCGATCGCAGGAGCAATTTTCCAGGTAAATAAATACAAAGGAAGATTCCATGGAGAAATACAACCTACAATACCGACTGGCTGGCGTAATGTATAGTTGACCGCCGAATCTTCCATGTTGTGACTTTCAGTAGCGAAATGCATAATGCCAGTCGCGAAAAAGCGAAAATTAGCGGATGCCCTTGGGATGTCGACCTTCCGGCTTAGCCAAAGGGGTTTACCGTTATCAATCGTTTCGGCAAATGCCAATTCCGTTAAATGCTCATCAATGATCTCCGCGATCCTGTTAAGGATATGAAATCGTTTTTCGACGGGAGTAACCGACCACTGCGGAAATGCAAGTTTAGCAGCCTCTACAGCTTCTGCCACATCTCTTTCATTGCTATCCGGGATTTTGCCAATCAGCTCCCCGGTTGCAGGATTAATATTGTCAAGATAATTTCCTGAAAGAGTCGGGCGAAATTCGCCACCAACAAAATTCTGAATATCGTTGTATATTGAAAGGTTCATGAAACTAATTCCTCGTTATTTATTACCGGTAACAATAAATAGGCCAGTAGAGACAGGGCATGCCCTGTCTCTATTAAATTGATCCCGTTCTTCCGCCGTCCACAGGAATGCTGGTGCCATTTACATAAGAGGCAGCAGGTGACGCCAGGAATGCAACCATCGCAGCAATCTCCTTAGGCTCGCCAAATCTTTTTACCGGGGTTTCCTGTTGCATTTCTTTTTCCGTGTCCGCTACCGATTTATTTTTTGCATGAGCAGCGTCAGCTATGATCGTATTTAATCGTTGTGTGCGTGTAAATCCCGGCAACACATTATTCACCGTAATATCATATTGTCCGAGTTCATTTGCCATGGTCTTCGCCCAGCCCGCCACCGCTGCGCGAATGGTATTGGACACACCCAGGTTCTTCAATGGGATCTTTACCGAGGTGGAAATAACATTGATGATCCGACCGTATCCCTCCTTTTTCAT
>JANWHX010000049.1 GCA_025450235.1 Chitinophagaceae bacterium
ATGACCCGGTTTTATAAACTTTTATACGCTGTATTATTAGTCGTTATTTGTGGCATTGTAGTAGTTTCTTGCCGGAAAAAACTGCCCAAATGCGCAAACAATTGCGTTCCTATTACTATCAGCGGCAGTATTTATGATAAGACAAATGGAGCTCCTTTCAGCAATGTCCCTGTTTCTGCAGTATTTTATCTAAATGGATCTTGCCCTGGTTCCGGATGTGGTACATCGTATGAAGTTGCATCAGGCGTTTCAAAACCTGACGGCAGTTTTAGTCTTGCAGCAACAATAGATACATCTTTCTTCACGGACTATCACCTGACCGTAAGTATACCGCAGGATTCAAATTATATCTGTATTAGCGATTATATCGGTAGCAATATTGCCGGTTTTGCGATCTATGATTTTACTCCTGCTGCATTTCAAAATATCAATTTTGAGTTTTATCCAAAAACCACGTTAACCCTTCGAATCCATCGCACGCAAACTGATTCATGGCAGCTTTTCCTGGTAGACCACCACTTTAAGTCTCAAATCAATCACGGAGGGATAGTAAACATCATACAAATAGGTTTGTCCCATCTATCAATAACCGGTCATCAGAATGCGGTAGATTCCTTCATAACATTCCGTTCTGTAGCAGATACATATTCAAAAATCAATTGGGTAAAGAAAACAAACTCAATCATTCTCCAGGAATTCAATGACTCCTTAAAGTGCACCCGCACAGGACCTAATATTTATGATATCTATTACTAGATGAACCGAGGAATGAGTGTAAATTCCCGAACCGGATGAAGCTTAATTGGGATGACATTGATAAATCGCATCTAAATAAAATAGTCGTAAGTAGCCTATATGAATTTTTACCACCAACAACTGATATCCATTCGAAATAAACATTTTCCCAGAGAAAATTTGTGTGACCAGGTGGCACAGGCCAGGAACTTTATTGAAGAGAATTTTTCAAATCGTATCCGCTTGCATGATATGGCAAGCGAGGCTTGTTTTTCAAAATTTCATTTCCTACGCCTCTTCAAGTTAATGTATGGCAAAACACCGCACCAATTCCTGACTGAAGTAAGAATTAAGAAAGCAAAGCAATTGTTACAAACAGGCCTGCCTGTTTCCGAAGTATGTTTTCTGACAGGCTTTGAGAGCATAAGTTCATTCAAAGGGCTATTTAAAAGATATACTTGTCTTACACCCGCCTCCTATCAAAAACAATTAAAGGATAAGAAGGAGATATCACAAACAGCTTACAGATTCTTGCCCTTCTTTTTTGCTTTTAAAAAAAGCAATTTTCAAGACAGGAAATAAAACGACATAACGGAAATTTGTTTTTCAATCGATAAAATGAAAATCAAAGTCACAAGTGTAATGGTCAGTGACCAGGAAATAGCACTGAAGTTCTATACAGAAGTCCTGGGTTTCGTCAAAAAAACAGAAATACCATTGGGTGAACACAAATGGCTGACCGTCGTGTCGGGTGAAGAACCGGATGGTGTTGAATTGCTGCTGGAACCAATGGGATTTGAACCCGCCAAAGCATTCCAGAAAGCATTGTTTGAAGCGGGTATTCCGTTTACAGCTTTTAATGTGGAAGATATTCAAAAAGAATATGATCGTCTCGTAAAAGCAGGAGTGATATTCAGCATGAAACCAACAAAAATGGGACCTGCTACGCTGGCTGTATTTGACGATACCTGCGGTAATAATATTCAAATAGTGCAGGTTTAATAAAGAGAAGAAAGAAACAGTAGAGAATTGATTTCTTTCTTTTCTTTGCACATGGCCTCCTACAATAAACTGATCGTTATCACTGCTCCTTCCGGGGCCGGCAAAACTTCGATTACAAAACGTTTATTAAAAACATTTCCGCAACTGGCTTTTTCGATTTCGGCAGCTACGCGGAAGCCCAGGAGCTATGAAACCGATGGAGTAGATTATTATTTTATTCCATTGGAAGATTTCCAGGAAAAAATCAAACGCAAAGAGTTTGCCGAATGGGAGATGGTATACGATGGAAAATACTACGGTACATTAAAAGGCGAATTGGAACGTATCTGGGGCAAACAGCAGGTGCCGTTACTTGATATTGATGTAAAAGGAGCGATTCATATACAGCAACAATACCCAAAATCTTTATTGACATTATTCATCGAACCTCCTTCTATTGAAGAATTGAAACGAAGATTGCAATCAAGGGGAACTGAAACTCCTGAATCGTTGCAGGCAAGAATAAACAAAGCGTCATATGAACTGTCTTTCAAGGATCATTTTGATCACTGCATCCTTAATGATGATTTTGAAAGAGCTTGTTTGGAAGCTGAAGCCATTGTAGGAGACTTTCTTGCTTCTCCAGATCTCCCCGAAGAGGAGAATTCCGAAGAGTCCTCCAGGCAATAGTCTATATATCATCTAACTGAAGTTCATAGGTCCCCCTTTCGGGAGCCTGCCCGTTCGGCTGACAGGGATTTAGCCGGGCCTTTGTTATCTTTACGTCCCATGTTAGAACTCAAAACCATATTATGGTTTGTGCTTACGCTATTACTGATGTTTTTTTTCTCAGGGATTGAAATGGCGTTTTACAGCGCCAACCGGCTGAACATTGAATTAAAGAAAAAACAGGGCGGATTAACCGGGCAATTGTTATCCAAATTTGTTGACTCTCCGGCCAGTTTTCTTGGAACTACGCTGACCGGTTTTACGATTTTCATGGTGTTTTTCAGCCTGCAGGTTGATAATGTCATGAAACCGGCATGGGATTATTTAGGCAGAAAAATAAGCTGGCAGATACCGGCGTCCGTTCATATTGTCATAGAAATTGGAATTGCCACTTTCGTAGTGTTGATCTTTGCAGAGTTTATCCCGCGGGCCATTTTCCGTGCAAGAAGTGTCAGTCTGCTGAGCAGGCTGTCGCTGGTGACAGATTTTTTTTACCAGATGTTCTCGCCGTTAGCTAATGGTCTTATCAGCCTTGCTGAATGGATCTTAAAATATGTCTTCAACGTACGCATTGATACGATGAAAGAGCCATTTAAGCGAAGAGACCTGAAAAATTTCTTCCAGCAGGATGTAGATGAAGAAAAACAGGAACGCAATACACAGCTGCTGGAAAATGCGCAGGAGTTACCAAAAGTAAAGATCCGCCAGTGCCTGGTACCCAGGAAAGAGATCATAGGTATCAACAGTAATTGCCCGATACAGGAAGCAAAAAACAAATTTGTAGAAACAAAACTCAGCAAGCTGATCGTATTTGAAAGCAACATTGACCATATCGTTGGTTATATTCATCAACTGGATCTTTTTAAGAAACCAAAAAGCATAGACGAAATGTTGTTGCCAATACCTGCTGTGCCTGAAAGTATGAGTGCTGCGGACCTGATCACTAAATTCAGCCGGGAGAGAAAAAGTATTGCGTGGGTGGTGGATGAATTCGGCGGCACCGCGGGCATTATTACGATGGAAGATGTACTCGAAGAATTATTTGGAGAAATCCAGGATGAATATGATGTAGAAGAATTTGTGGAAAAACAGGTGTCTGAAAATGAATACCTTTTATCCGGCCGGCTGGAACTGGATTACCTGGAAGAAAAATATGGCTTCAAGTTCCCGGAAAACGAGTCAGAAACGCTGTCGGGCTATATCATTAATTATCATGAAACGATCCCGCGGCAGAAGGAACGTATTATAATTGATGACTATGAATTCGACATCATCAGCGTAAGCGATACGAGAATTGAAATGGTCAAGATGAAAAAGCTGAAGTAGGTTGATTAGTAGCCTCCATTATTCCCCTAATCAACTAGTCAACTAATCCTCCAATCTGTTACCTTTGCAAACTTCTATCCAACAAATCAATGGCCATACTGGATTTTTTTGACAAGCGAAAGAAAGACCCCAACGTGGAGATGTCGTTCATTGACCACCTGGAAGAATTGCGTTGGCACCTGATCCGCTCGGTGGTCGCCATATTAGTCGGAGCCATTACAATATTTATCTTTGTCAGGCAGGTTGTCGATCAGGTTATTTTTGCTCCGACCCGTTCGGATTTTATCAGCGCTAAATGGCTGTGCAGCCTTGGCAAAAAAATTGGTACAGACGCACTATGCTTTTCCCAGGTGAAAGCAGAATTCATATCAACTCAATTGACCGAACAGTTTATTTCAAGTTTCACCGTTGCATTTGTCGGCGGGTTTATTGTCGCTTTTCCTTATATATTCTGGGAGTTTTGGCGTTTTGTAAGGCCGGCTCTTTCCCCCAAAGAGCTAAAAAAGACGAGGGGTATGATCTTTTGGGTATCCCTTTTATTTTTTCTTGGCGTTGCCTTTGGTTATTTCATTCTAACTCCTTTTATGGTAAACTTTTATTTTACTTATAAGCTGAGTGACCAGATTAAGATCATGCCTACGTTTTCCGATTACATGGAAAACCTGATTTATACTACTGTAGGCATCGGTGTTTTATTTCAAATGCCTTTGCTTGTAATGGTCCTTGCAAGGATCGGCATTATTACCGGCAGGTTTTTAAGAAAATACCGGCGTCATGCCTTTGTCTTAATAATAATTGCCGCGGCTATCATCACTCCGTCTACTGATCCATTTAGCCTTACTATTGTAACTATCCCACTATATGTTTTATTTGAAGCCAGTATCATTATTGCTTCCCGAATTAACAAAAGGCAGGAAAAGGAAATGAAAGAATGGAGCTAGAAATTAGTCGTTAGTCGTTAGTCGTTAGTCCGGTCCCGAAAGCACTAGACGGGAGTGATGAGTCAGGAGTTCACTACCTTTACAATATGTTTGACTCAGCACTCTGAACGCTAAACTTGTTTGTATGAAATCACCATTTAACCTCAGCAAACCTATTGCCATCGGCTCTGATCATGCGGGTTTTGATTATAAAGAAGACCTGATCTCTTTTTTAGAAGGCAAGGGTTTACCGTTTACTGATTTTGGTACCGGTTCCCGTGACTCAGTAGACTATGCTGATTTCGCACACCCGGTGGCCAAATCCGTAGAACGTGGCGAATCCTCGCTTGGCATTTTGCTTTGTGGTAGCGCTAACGGAGTAGCTATTACTGCCAACAAACACCAGGGTATTCGGGCAGCAGTTTGCTGGGGAGAAGAATTGGCAAAGCTTGCCCGGGAACATAATAATGCCAATATCATCTGTATTCCAGCCCGTTTTGTAAGAGAAGGCGATGCAGAAAAAATGGTGAATATATTCATGAGTACTGCCTTTGAGGGTGGTCGCCATGAAACAAGAGTTAACAAGATCGCCTGCGCCTGATTGCTCCGGCTAGCCTCCCAATGACGTGCCCATACCTCATAAATCG
The DNA here is from genome assembly GCA_025450235.1 of Chitinophagaceae bacterium. Lineage (GTDB taxonomy): Bacteria > Bacteroidota > Bacteroidia > Chitinophagales > Chitinophagaceae > VBAT01. The sequence goes on from JANWHX010000049.1 coordinate 5,339, forward strand.
CAATGCAATAGCCATTCATCAATTCATTGTAGGCCCAAAGCGTTTTTATATTATGTTTGAGCCCAACCCGCAATAGGGCGGGCATATTTGTTCCTAAACTACATTCACATGAAAAAACTATCGGTTATTGTATTGCTCTTACCTGTCCTGGGTGTCATAGCGCAGAAAAAAACAGATCCCGCAACTTTCGCAAAAACGATCACGACTGAAGACCTGAAAAAACACCTGTACATCGTTGCTTCCAGGGAAATGGAAGGCAGGGAGACAGCTACTCCGGGACAAAAAAAAGCAGCTGCTTATATTGAAAACCAGTTTCAATCGCTTGGGTTGACACCTGGAAATAAAGGTAGCTACCAAATGTTGTATGGTGTTTACCAGGATTCATTATTAGCTGCCTCTATCGAAGTAAATGGAAAAATGTTTGAGCTTGACAAGGATTTTGCATTGAACGTTGGACAAACTAATACTTCCACCTATCGTTTTTCTGAAATTGTATTTGTGGGAAATGGTTTGGTAGATTCTATGCATGACGATTATAAGGGATTGGACGTTCGTGGTAAAGCGGTATTAATGTTGGCTGCACAACAACAGCAGGGCCGCGGAGGCTTCGGCAACCAGTTTGCACGGATAGATGCGGCCCAAAAAAATGGAGCGGTGGCTGTGTTGGTCATCGGTGGAAATTTTCCGCGCTCGTCAAAGACAAATCCAAAAGGCAATATGTATGTAAATGCATTCCAGCGGGTGGTTCGTCCCAATCAATTCCAGGTTTCCGAAAAGGTAGCCCAGGCAATCATGGGCGATGACTTTGCTAAGGCGAAAACAGGGGAAATACCACAAAAAACATACAGCGCCGATCTTTCATTAAGTTTTAATAAAAGCACGACTACGCTTCAAAGCAGTAATGTCATCGGTGTATTGGAAGGTTCCGATCTGAAGGATGAATATGTATTTATAACGGCGCATTATGATCATCTCGGTAAACGCGATACAGTCATTTATTACGGTGCCGATGATGATGGGTCAGGAACGGTCGGCGTTTTAGAAATCGCTGAGGCATTTGTAAAAGCAAAGCAGGCAGGTAAAGGGCCGCGGAGATCGATGGTGTTTATGACCGTAAGCGGTGAAGAAAAAGGATTGTGGGGCTCTGCGTACTATACTAATCATCCTGTATTTCCCCTGGAGAAAACAACGGTCGATCTGAATATCGATATGATCGGACGTTCAGACTCGAGCCGTCACAAAGGGGACTCTTCTAATTATGTCTATGTGGTTGGTGATGATAAGATCAGCTCTGACCTGAAGGTTATCAGTGAAGCCACTAACAAAAAATATTTGAAGATGGAACTGGATTATAAATTCAATGACCCTAATGACAGGCAGCGTATCTATTTTCGCAGTGACCACTACAATTTTGCGCAGAAAGGCGTACCGATCATTTTCTATTATGATGGGATGCTTGGCGCCGATTATCACAGACCAACAGACACTCCTGACAAGATCAATTATAATTTATTGGCAAAAAGGGCACAGCTTGTTTTTTATACCGCCTGGGAAATGGCCAACCGGAGTGACATGCTGAAGAGAGATTTAAAACTCGAAGTACCGCCAAGAGGATTCTGATCATCACAATTTCTTTAAAGAGACCGTCGGTAGTGTCCTGATTTGGAAAAATGGAACACGGATTACACAGATTAAAGGGATTTTCACCGATAAAATCCGTGTTGATCCATCTGATCCTGTTATCCGTGTTCTATCTCTTGCAGGCTATCGAAACCCGGGCACTACCAGACCGTCAGACAAGTGATTGTTTGCCGGTAAGTCGGTTAGACGGAAAGAAAATCATAGTTGCAAGTCAATACTTATCACCTTACCGTCTTACTTCAAAGTGGCATATTTTCTGCAAACTCTTTATAAAAACTATGAATCAGGAAAGGAAACAATATGATCAGAAAATAGATGCCGTCCGTATTGAAAGGATAAAGGCGGAATTATCTGAACTTGACAACGAACTGGTAAATGCCGATGGCGTTCAATTAAAACCTGGTCAATGCTATCATTTTGAAACAAATCCTTTACACGTTCTCTTTAATACCAATTGTCCTGATGAGCTGAAACAAAAAGTGGAGGAGATCATTTCCAGGCATATAGCTGATGTCTAAAACAAAATTGCAAAGATCTTTCTATGAAAAATATCTGTGTTTGTTTGATAATAAGTCTTGTCTTTATCGGCTGCAGCAATTCCACTGACGAGAAAATCAAGACTGTCGATACCACGATCATAGGCAGCGACAATCCCCATCCCGCCCCAGACACGACCGGTATGAACAATGGAGATAGTTCGAGAAAATAACAGGGATCTATTTCACCGCCTTTATCGAAATGCCCAGGTGAATGGCGTCCCTGATCAGGTCATCTCTTTTCCCGGGATAAACAATACCCCAATCTTTACGATCTATGTTAAATTTCGCCACCGCTTCGGCTGTATTTCCTGAAATAGTGATGCGTGCAGGAAACTCAATATTCTTCGTTACTCCTTTTAGCGTGAGATTACCATTGACCGTGTGCGTTGGATCAGTTACTTTGTACTTACTGATCCCTTCTTGTCTTGGATCGGTTGAATCTTTTATCGCCTCTCCTTTATAAGGCTTCACAGCAGTAAGCTCAAACACACCTTCGGGATTTTTTTCTACATCAAAAAAATCAGCCGATTTCAGATGACCGAGTAATTTTTCATTGCTTTTTGCATCAGATTCTTTTGGGCCGGAAACCTGCATATTCGCAAGATCCATAACAAACTTGCCTCCTTTTACGTCCCCATCTTTGACGTTTATTTCACCGTTCTTTAAAGGCACAGTGCCTGTATGATAACCAGTTACCTTCGTGCCTACCCATTCAACCTTGCTTTCGGTTGTGCTTAATTTCCAGGTTTCTCCAGTATTATCATTAGTTACTTCTTTTGCGTCAGTGGTTTTGGCCTCATCAGTTTTGGGGGCATTTGTGCAACAAACACAGAAAAATAAACCCGCGAGGGCGGTAATAAACAAACTTCTGCTTTTCATTTTAGATTTTTGCTTAATAGGTACAAACAATGTACCGCGATCTGGGAAAAAATGTTTTTCGTGAGTTGTGCTGCGACCTATAGCCCGCCATTTAAATGGCGGGTTATAGAATTGACCGATCAATTCCAAACCGATTTATAGGTTTTAATTAAAACCTATTCAGAAAAAACATTTTTCATGATTTCGGAAATGGTTAAAACCATTCCCTAATTTGGAATCACTCTATAACCCACGGTTGAAACCGTGGGCTATGGCGGCTCAGCATAACTCTAATGAAGGAATCATTGAAAATCGTTAGCCCGATCTTAATTACGTCTGCAATTACCATAGCCCGCCATTTAAATGGCGGGTTATAGAATTGACCGATCAATTCCAAACCGATTTATCGGTTTTAATTAATCCCTATTCAAAAAAAATTCATGATTAAAGACGCGGAAATGGTTAAAACCATTCCCTGATTTGGAATCTACTCACTCCATAACCCACGGTTGAAACCGTAGGCTATGGATGCAGTATTTCATTGCACTCTGTGGTTAGTCATCGAAAATCGTTACACAGATCTTAATTACGTCTGCGATTTCTAAAACGATCAATTCCAAACCGATTTAACGGTTTTAATTAAAACCTATTCAGAAAAAAACATTTTTTATGATTACATGACGCGGAAATGGTTAAAACCATTCCTTAATTTGAAACCTATTCACTCCATACCCCACCGGTTGAAACCGCGGTCTAATGATAGGTCTTATGGTACCACATTGATAAAACTTTCATACAAACAATTTACAGATCTCCTGATTACCGTGTTGAGCCCGTTGGTATAGCCCGGTTTGCAACCATTCGTAATAACAACAATTCCAAATTTTTCTTTTGGGTAAAAAAACATTCCGCTCTCGAGGCCATACGCTGAGCCGGTATGTCCTTTCATTGATTTTCCGGCAATAAGATTGTCAAACGTCCCGATAGCAAGGCCATACCCTTCCTTTTCTGAAATTTTGGCTTGCATTTGCTTCGAACTTTTTTTCGCCATTATCTTTTTCCCCTTATAACGGCCATAGTTCATATGCATCGTCATATACCTGGCCAGATCCGTAGCGGATATCTTCATACCACCTGTGGGGGAAAATACCGGGGTGCTGTATCCCATCACATATCGCGCGAGTTCTTCTCTTCTTGGATTATAGGCGCCGGGGGAAGCTACCAGTTTTTTCAACGAATCATCGTATTGATAAATCGTTGCAAAACGGGTCTTATCCAACGAGTCTACACAATATCCACCATACAATCCCAAAGGATCCAATACATGATGCCTTACATATTGATCAAAACGTTCCCCGGAAATTCTCTCGATGATCGTGCCCACCATATTATAGTTCAGGTTGCAATACATATACCCTGTTCCCGGTTCATACTCATTATAGCTTTTGGCCCAATCAGGGTTTTTATCCGGGTTGATGACATCGAGTGTAAAATAGCCCTGGCTGTCGTTGATACCGGAACGATGCGATAATACCATGCGTAGCGTAATCACCGTTTCCGGGTATTTCGGATTTCTTACTTTGAAACCGATCAGGTCGCCGATGTCATCATTGAGCGATAATTTTTTTGCCCTGGCCAATTGCATAATGGAAGTTGCCGAAAACGATTTTGAAATAGAAGCTATCCGGAAAATGCAATCATCCGTCAAAGGTTGATTTGATTCTATGTCTTTCCATCCGAAAGAATGAGTATAAATGATCTCATTGTTTTTAACAACCGCTACTGACAGGCCCACGACATCGGACTCCTTCATGATATCACGGATGCCAGCTTCAGCTTTTTCTGCCTGGGAGAAACAGTTGATTGGTACGTATAAGGTCAGAAAAATGAGGACCGGTATTTTTATTATTGTTTTGATCATTCCCGTAATTTTTATAAATATAGATTCTTTTTTTTCGTTCATTCTCCTGCGCCTGGCCGGAGAATTCTTGTATTATGATCATAATTTGGCGTGGTTTTATATTCGAACAATATATGGGCGCAAGATAATCGGCCTCCAGGTACAGATTTTGTATTTCAAATCTTAAAAAAATGTTTATTCCTCTCGGCGATGACAACAAGGACCGGCATATTACCCCGGTGGTGAATTATGTCTTCTTACTGTTAAACATTATCGTTTTTGTCTTTTGGCAGGACCTTGGTCGCGATATAAACTTCACTTTTGCGTATTCAACTGTTCCTGCTGAAATACTTTCAGGAGATGACCTGGTTACTGGCACGGAAATAATTCGTGATCCGGTTACCGGAGAAGCGATCAGGATGCCGGGGTTGCAACCGACTCCCATTCCTGTTTATTTGACGCTGATCACTTCCATGTTCATGCACGGTGGAATTGCCCATATTGCGGGGAATATGCTATACCTGTGGATTTTTGGCGATAACCTCGAAAATGTAATGGGCCACAAAAAGTATTTAATATTTTATCTGGTATGTGGAATATTGGCCGCGTTGGCTCATGTATTCAGCTCCGCTTATCTCAACAAGAGTACGCTGGTTCCAAGCCTTGGTGCTTCAGGTGCAATATCGGGTGTGTTGGGCGGTTATATACTTTTATTCCCGGGCCGGCGTGTACATGTTTGGTTCCTATTCGGCATAATCTCACTTCCCGCGTTTTTGGTTGTAGGTGTTTGGTTTGTTTTTCAGTTGATCAATGGCATGGGGATGCTCGGCGGAAATGAAGCCGCAGGTGGGGTTGCCTATGCGGCACATATCGGCGGTTTTATTGCAGGTTTAATATTGGTGAAATTTTTCAGGCAAAGAATCCCGGTTGTGGTGCCGCCAAAAAGGAGATCGTTTTGGCAATGAAGATGAATAAAATTCGTGGAAGTCAGAAGGAATAACAACCGTTGAAACGTTGGCAATTCTATCTAATGAAGAGTACGGCCGAAGATTAACCGTGGGGCGTCAAATTCTGCATAGTTCCCGTTAATCTAAATTATTTTGATAGCCGGGGTCGACGAGTCCCGCCGTTACCCTGCGTTCGCTGCACAAGCCACATTATCGTAAAGCTTGGAATAAAATCTGTTCCCGGTAACAGCTCTTCGATAAAATTACCGACACCTCCCAACGCTCCCTTCCAGCCGCCGAAAGTAAAAAAGAAAATCACGGCGGAAACGGGAGCCCAGAAGAAGTCAGCAACCTCTCCAAGGAAAGGCACGCTATAAGAGGCATAGCCGATCAGGTCCATCAGGATACAAAATAAAAGGGAAGGTCTACGTTTGTACATTTCACAAAAAACTTTTTTTATTTTATTCAAATATGCTGCCGGGAATTTCCGCCTGTTGTTAAATTAATTTTTAAAATATTGGATAGGCAGGGTTGAAACATGAGCTTTTTGACGGTCTGTATGTCAATAGTCTTAGGTAACTTGAAAAAAAAAATCCATTATGCCAAAGCTTTTTATGTTATTGATCGGTAGCACGCCGCCGGGACGAAATATTGAGCAGCACGATGTTTTCTTTGGCATTGGTGAGTCGGTCAAGGATCTTATTCCTGCTGTGACCGAATTTTGGCCGGGAAATAATAAACTGCATTTCGATGCATGGAGAGAGGTTACAAGCGTGGACGGCTGCAGAGTACAGGTTGTTCCAACTGCTAATGACAAGCTAAGCAGTTCATTCAAACTATTTTTTATTAACCTGGGCGGGTATAAACAAAATGAATTTGAAGAATTTCATTACAAAATGGTCATTGCGTCTGCTGATAAAGCCGGGGCGATCAACAACGCAAAGAAAACCGCTTTCTTCCGGCATACCGGTTTCAAAGGAGCGACAGCACATATAGATGATAAATATGGAGTGGATGTGGATGATGTGTATGAGATAAAGGATATCTTACCGGCTGCAACAAAGGAACAGTACAGAATAATAGTTGAAGCTGCTGAACTACCCATCCCGGAAGATGAGATCCATTTAGGATATTTTAAACTGGATTCTTTCAGATCCCCATAATAATTCAAGGGCAATTTCCAGCGCAATTATCGCATGTTTAAATTTCCATCCATAAACGGTAGATCATACAAAACTGTGACAGCCGTCATGCTACTGTAAAAAGGGCATGGAACCCCTCAAAAATTCTGAATAGTAATAACTTGAATACAAAAATTAATTGTCATATAAATAGTAATAGGTTAGTTGAACACCATTCAATTTACTTACGCACACTTTGGCATGAAGGCATAATGTTTGGGGCAAGTAATGTCCGTTGTTGTTTTATACTATAAAACCGCAACGGATTTTCGTTCATTATAAATTCAACACAAATGGAAACAAAAACAAAAAGCAGAGAAGATGTAAAGCAGAAAGGTTCTTCTTTACAAAATGATATCGTAATACAGAGAGTTTTTGATTTGCCAGTCAGCAAAGTCTGGCAAGCGCTGACAGTACCTGAAAAATTCAAAAAATGGTGGGGACCAAAGGGTTTTAGTTGTCCGTATAGTACTATGGAAGCGAGACAGGGAGGTAAGTACCTGAGTTGCATGCTGGGTCCTGATAAAAAAGAATATTGGTCAACAGGTGTAGTCAACGAATTTATCCCTGAGAAAAAACTGGTGGTTACCGATAGTTTCTCCGACTCTAAAGGAAATATCACTTCCGCTTCCGAACATGGCTTGCCCGGTAAATGGCCCAGGGAATTGTTGATCACTTTCGAATTACAAGAAGCCGATGGTGCAACCAAATTGAAACTGACCCATCAAGGCGTACCACCGGAAATGCATGATGAATGCACGAAAGGATGGAATGAATCTTTTGATAAGTTGGAACAAAATATTAGAAAGTTTTGACCGGTGCTGAAGTTTAATTAAAAGCAAGGTTGCCAACCTTTTTTAGTTAAGTTACTCTCGTTAGTAAAAATCTATCGGGAAGTAACAACAAGCTTTGAAGGTTGGCAACCTTTTTAGTTAAGTTACTCTCAATAGTAAAAATATAGCGGGGAGTAGAAACAAGCTTCGAAGGTTGGCAACCTTATTGCAATCCACCTTTCCAATTCAATCCCACTAAACCCAGCACAATCAGTACCATTGATACTATTTGAACAGTACTCAATCTTTCTTTAAAGATGAATAAGCCCAGCACGGTCACCAATACTGTACTGGCGCCGGCCCATATGGCATTTGCAATACCCGCCGGCAATGATTTCAACGACAGGGTTAAGAAAACAAAACTCAGTGCATACGTGATGACGGCGGCTACTGAATACAGTTTATTTTGAAATCCAGTTGAAAGTTTCATACAAATAACCGCTGCAGTTTCTGAGAGGATGGTGAAAAGAAGGAAGAGATTGCTCATGGGTTTTTTTTGAAAGGCTTCAAAGATAGAAGATTAATTAACGGTCCGGGATTTGATGTATCCGGTTAATAAATCATGAATTATGGAAAAACAAAACAATGGAAAGAAAGGAAAAGACAAAACGAGACCTGCTTTAAAGCCTGATGAGAAAACCTTGCACAAGACCGACCCGCAGGAAAATATGGAAGGTCCCGTGTCTTCGGCTGTGCAAAACGTAAAGGCACTCTCGGAAAAAAATGATGAAGAATCAAAAGCAGAAGCCGACAGGAAGAAAGACAGAAATATGTAGACAGTCTATTCTAAACTCCTCACAAGTAGAATCGCATTTTTTTATAGGTTAAAAGGTGTCCGGCGTGTTGCTACAGCCGTCATGATTATGAATTAACAGTACTCGTGATCTCCATACCTTGCTCAATCTGCTTTCAACAGAATATTGAGCCAATTTTGCCTGTCGCAATAAGAATGATGCAGCTATCCGATAAAATATTTATTGTATAGTCAATTTTTTTACATCAGCAAATTCTCCGGTATCCATTCTATAATAGTATACGCCTTTCGCCAGCGATCCGACATTTACATTGACTGTATGACGGCCAGCATCTCTCGATCCGTTTACAAGTACTCTCACTGCTCTGCCGCTTATATCAAACAACGTAATGTTTACTTTTTCAGTTTTGGGAAGCGTGAATTCTAAGGTAGTCGTATTAGAAAAAGGATTTGGATGGTTTTGTCCCAGGCGGTACGTTCCCGAAGTTTTCAGCAAAGAAGAAGGCGAGTTAGTATCAAGATTATTGTTCGTACTATTATTGGTCATTGTAATGTAAGGATTAGAAACTCTGCCAGATGTGTTTACGCCTCTTATTTCCAATAAAGCAGTGCTCGCCCTTTGACCTGTGGGAAGACTCAC
>JANWHX010000050.1 GCA_025450235.1 Chitinophagaceae bacterium
AAAAATCCTATGACTACATGACCAGCATCATGCCTGCTGTTAGAGGATTGTCCTTAATTTGTTCTATGACCTTGACGCCTACCCAAATGCGGACATCTAAAACGGGTTGCATGCAACCACCTATCTTTCCTCCAGGATGCGATGAAGAGAAAAACCTTTTCAAAATGTTGCAGAAGGAATTGGCGATTCAATTCCAGGATGTTTTTCCGGACAAGCTTGCTTTCAAAACTGTGGTTATTGTTCCTTCGCTTACGCTTGACCATGAAATTCTCACAAAATTGAAAGGACAGGTACACTATGAAGAGCGCATGCTGTGCCTGCTCATGTTGTTGCGCATGCCCCAAACAAATATTGTCTATGTAAGCAGTCTTCCCATAGACCAGGTGACCATCGATTATTACCTGCATCTACTCCCGGGTATTCCGGGTCACCATGCCCGACAGCGCCTTACAATGCTTAGTTGCTACGATGCTTCTGCGAGGCCCTTAACAGAAAAAATATTACAAAGACCACGCCTGATCCAACGCATAAAGCAAGAGATTTCTGATTCGCAGCGTTCGCATCTTGTTTGTTTCAATGTAACAGAATTTGAACGGACTCTTGCAGTACGGCTGGCAATTCCTGTTTATGGCTGCGACCCTGACTTACTTCATTTAGGGAGCAAATCCGGAAGCCGGTCATTGTTTAGAGATTGCGGCATACCCATGCCTGACGGCATTGAGGATCTGCATTCACAAAAAGAGGTAACAGATGCACTTTACAAACTTAAACTAAACGATCCCTTTTTGCGAAAGGCTGTTATAAAAATCAATGACGGGTTTGGAGGAGAGGGCAATGCTGTTTTTAATTATCAAAGTAATGTGCCGGAAAGTGAGCTGAAAGAAAGTATTGACAAGTCGCTGCCTTGCATTCACATTATTGCCGAAAGGGTAACCCAACAGCAGTTCTTTAAAAAGTTTGAAGACCTCGGTGGTATTGTAGAAGCATTTATTGATGGCGATATCAAAGCCTCGCCGTCAGTTCAATGCCGCATTAATCCATTGGGTGAAATAGAAATCATCAGCACTCATGACCAATTACTTGGCGGTGAAGACAACCAGGTTTTCATTGGCGCAAAGTTTCCTGCGTCCACGGAGTATTCCCGTGAAATATCCAGGATGGCGAAATGCATTGCGCAGCGTCTGGCAATACTGGGCGCTCTGGGAAGATTCAGTATAGATTTCTTGAGTGTGTTTGAAACCGATGAATGGTCACACTATGCTATTGAAATAAATTTGCGTAAAGGCGGTACCACGCATCCTTTCCTGATGCTTCAGTTTCTTACAGACGGTAGTTTTGATACAGAAGCAGGCGCGTATGTTATGCCCAATGGCCAGCACCGTTGCTACTTTGCATCCGACAATGTTATTTCTCCCAATTACATTGGCCTCACGCCTTCAGACCTCATAGACATTGCCATGTTGCACGGACTGATGTATGATAGCACCACGCAAGAAGGGGTGATGTTTCATCTCCTTGGCGCTCTTTCGCAGTATGGTAAGTTGGGGATGGTGTGCATTGCTTCCAGCCACGAGCGAGCTAAAGTGTTGTACGAAAAAACGATTGATACGTTAGACTATGAGTGCGAGCAAACGAATAATGTAATGACCTTGACAAGCAATAGATAATAACGGAGCCGAATGATTGAACTTTCCGTCAAATGCCGAATCAGAAATATATTCGAAAGAAATTAGAACGAATTGATTGAGGTGGCGACATATCGCTACTCAGCAGCAGTCCCATTGAAAGAATAAATCTCAACTGTATATCTTAACTTCAACTTTAGCAGTTCTACTTGGCTTTTATACCGCTGAAGGGTTATAGCCGCCTGTCAATTATGCTGATGACAGCCATTTTCTGTTAAATCTCCGGGCATCCCCATGATGAAAAATATTAGTCTACGCTACATTTTTGGGGACTACTTTTTCGACAGGGCCCTTTTGCCCTATGTACTTCCGGGAATTATCCTCCATTTTATTTTCAATAAATTCATTTGCGTATATCTTGAAAAGTACAATGATGTAATTAACCAGTAATGGTCCAAAAATGAGACCGATAAAGCCAAACAATCCCAATCCGACTATTATTCCCAGTACGGTGACCACAGGATGCACGTCTCCCATTTTTTTCAACAATGTTATGCGGGCGAGGTAGTCAACATTCCCGGTGACAATAATGCTGTAAAGAAGCAGCCCGGTGGCGTTCCAGGTGTCGCCATTTGCATACATAAAAATCACAAGCGGAATCCAAACAAGCATTGTACCTACTATAGGAAAGAAAGCAAATACGCCTGTAATAAAGCCCCAGAGTATAAATTCATTTAATCCAAATATTAAATAGCCCAACATGGCAGTAACGCCCTGGATAACAGAGATAAGAGGTATGCCGAGGGCACTGGCTTTTACGAGTCTTTTTGTATCAGAAGCAAGCACATGAACATTACTTTGCCTGAGTGGAATAATGCGAGCAAGATACTGTTCCATTTCCCGGCCGTGGATAAGCATATAGTACAGCATGAATAACAACACTCCCAGGTTGCCGATAAGATTTGCAGTGTCGTTGAGCAGCGTAGGAATAAAAGCCCTCAAGCTGTCTGTAAAATCAGATATTGAACTCTGGGAGATAATTTTGACCCCCCATTTTCGCTGTACGCTTTCAATTGCGGTATGGGCGTTGGCAATCATGTAAGCAGGGTCGTTTAAAAACAACTGGATTTTTGGCATTAGTAAAATAACAGTTGCATAGAGAGTCATTCCTATTAACAACATGTATCCGAGAAGAAAAAACCATGCAGCCAGTCCCTTTTTCCATTTACGGTGATAAACTAGTTGATAATAACTACCACGACTAAGTATATAAAGAGTTAATGCTCCTAAAAGACCCGGCAAAAAAACATGTAATTGTCTTATGACCAACAGGATCATCGCTATCAACAATGATAAAATCAGCAATTGTTTGATCTTATGGTTAAAACTGAGCATGATCCGATTTAAAGCGGTGCTGAAGAACTTTTGTGTCAATATTTTCTAATTCTTCAGTAATAATCGTTATTGATACTAAGTTCAGTATACAAGAAAGGGAAAACAATGATAATATTCAGCTTTTTCAATGATATTGATCGGAGTTACATGAACTTGAATAATGCGACAACATTACTTCCCGGCAAGACCCGGCCTCTGCTTTCTGCCTGGAGTGAAAAGGGTCGAATCCCGGATCTTGCTATACCCTGATCAAAATCAATATTCTTTGTGTTTGCTATCATTTTATCCTGGTATTTAAGGAGACATCTTTACTATTTAAAGATTGATACTCAGGTCTGAACTAAAACCCAAATGATGACAAAAAGAATGATATTAACGTGCTGGCTCGGCATATTACTTTCAGGATGCCTACACCAGAGAACTATAACAACATGGAAAGCTGATTATATTATCCTGCCGGTTCACAAAAAGATAATGGTAGTGGGAATAATAAAGGACAATAATGATTCACTCAGGGCCCGGGCTGAAAGAATTTTTGTCAAGAATTTGAATGAATTAGGGTATAATGCTGTCTCTGCTTTGCAAGAGTTTGGCCCGAAAGGATTATCCAATTTGGGAGAGGCAGACACCTATATCAGACTTTGTAATAATGGTATTGATGCCGTTTTGACCTTTGCGCTGCTTGATCAGGTGAAGCAAACAGAATACCGCCCAGGCAAATTCTCAGCCAGTACAAATCAATATTATTATACCCGTATCTGGAATTACAAAGAAATGCAGGCTAATCTTTCAGAATCTGTGTCGCCCCATGGAGATTATTTGTGGGAGAGCATTTTATTTGATCTAAATACTCTCGAGCCCTTATCTGTTATTCAAACAAGGCCGTTTAAGCCAGGTCGGGAAAAAGAAACAGATTTTATATACCAGATCGTAGGCAAAATGCGCAAAGAGAAGATACTGAGTAAACAGGATATTCAGCCACTCAAACCATTTTAGTTTGGTCTCTTTGACTGAAGCAGTTTCTGTGATGAAGATCAGGATTGCCACTGCCCGCTATCATTTTTATCCCTTATTGCGGCACTTAGTTTCGCTTATTAAATACTTTGTATATGAGAAAGATACTCCTCGCTTTCGATGGCACGCATTTCTCAAACGCCGCCCTTGAATTTGCCAATAAGCTTAATAGAAAGAACCTGATTCTGCTTACCGGCGCTTTTCTACCGCAAACCAATCTTGCCAACTTATGGAGCTATTCCGGTGGGGGCTCATCCGGACCAGAATTCATTCCTTTGATAGAAGATGAAGAGGCGGAAATAGTGCAAAAAAATTTTAAGCGCTTCGAATCATATTGTATTGATAACAGTATTGAATACAGAGTACACAAAGACTATTTTGATTTTGCCCTCCCCGAATTAAAAAAAGAAACAAGATTTGCTGATCTGCTGATCATAAGTAGTGAAACATTTTACGAAGAAGCCGGAATAGCCCAGCCCAATGATTATCTTAAAGAGGCCTTGCATGGAGTGGAATGCCCTGTAATAGTAGTGCCGGATAAGTTCGATTTCCCAGTCTGCAATATTCTTACCTACGATGGCGGCGAAACATCCGTATACGCGATCAAACAATTCGCCTACCTTTTGCCGGAATTGGCCGATAATGAAACAACATTAATTTACGCTAAACAGAATGGAAATGACCAATTACCCGATGAGCTAAACATCCAGGAATTGGCTGCCCGCCATTTTATCAATCTGAACCTGTTCAGGTTCGATGCGAATCCAGGGAAATATTTCAACACATGGCTGCTGGAAAAAAAAGCCGGAATACTGGTCAGTGGCGCATTCGGAGGAACTGGCTTTTCGAGATTATTTCATAAAAGTTTTGTGGCCGATGTTATTAAACAGCATCGCTTGCCCATCTTTATAGCACACAAATAATTTGGCGGTACAATAAAGAAAAAGCTGGCTATTGCCGGCTTTTTTCTGATGATAATCAGGAATGTTACTAACTGATGTCATTGATGAGTATTCAATCAGACATTAGCTTTGACAAAACCCTGATCATGGAAAGAATATTATTAGCGATCGATAGCGTCAACCTGGACATGCCAGCATTAGATTTTGCCTGTTACCTGGGGCGATTGACCCACTCAAAAGTGACCGGCGTATTCCTGGAAAACTTAGTAGCCCACGAAAGGCTTGTCTTGAAGAGTGTACAGGGGGTAAAGTACCCGGAATGGGAGATAGAAGAAGATTCGGAAGATTACCTCGCAAAAAAGAAATTAACAGATAACAACATTCGATTTTTCAAAGAAGCTTGTGAAAAAAGATCAGTAGGGTGTACTATACATCGTGACAGCGGATTTCCGGCCAAGGAAGTTCTTATTGAAAGTCGCTTTGCAGATATATTGGTCATTGATGCAGCTACCTCTTTCAATAAAAGATATGAAGGGATGCCCACTGATTTTGTAAAAAATATCCTGAAAAATGCCGAATGCCCGGTGATCATAGCTCCTGAGAGTTTTGACGGCATTGATGAAATTATTTTTACATACAATGGAAGTGAATCTTCGGTCTTTGCTATTAAACAGTTCACTTATCTTTTGCCACAGCTTAATAATAAGAAAATAACTATTGTACAAGTCAATGAAAATGGAGAATGGGCCGATGAGGATAGAGCCAATTTTAAGGAATGGCTGCAGGATCATTATCCATCTATCCATTTTGAAGCCCTGAAAGGAGATACAAATTCCGAACTATTGGGTTACCTGCTTACCAGAAAAAATGTATTTATTGTGATGGGAGCCTACGGACGGACGTCTGTATCAAATTTTTTTAAACATAGCCGGGCAGACATTCTCATCAAGACTATTTCACAACCCATCTTTATCTCCCATTATTGATGATAAAATGAACAGCTATGAAAAAAATTATTGCCGCATTTGATGGACTAAGATTCTCGAAAAGCACAAAAGATTATGCCATCCAGATTGCGAAACAGCGTAATGTGCATCTCGTCGGTGTTTTCCTTGACGATTTTACGTACCATAGTTATAAAATTTATGACCTCATCCGGGAAGAAGGCGGGAATTTTGAGCATAAACAAGCGGTGTTGGATAAAAAAGATTCAGAAACAAGGGCTGCAGCTGTTGAATCTTTTGAAAAAGCTTGCCAGGAAGCAGGCGTGGAATACACATTGCACCATGACAGGAATATTGCATTACAGGAGCTTCTGCACGAAAGCATTTATGCTGACTTGCTGATCGTTTCGGGCACGGAAACACTTACCCATTACAATGAGGACGTGCCCACTCGCTTTATCCGGGACCTATTGGCTGATGCGCACTGTCCGGTGTTCGTGGTTCCGCATCGATTCAAGCCCGTCACCAAACTGGTTCTGCTATACGACGGGGAGCCATCTTCCGTTCATGCCATCAAAATGTTTAGCTATACCTTACCTTCTTTCAAGCAATATGAGGTGGAAGTGCTGTCAGTGAAACCGGAAAATCAATCCCTTCATTTGCCTGATAATAAGCTGATGAGAGAATTCATGAAAAGACATTTTCCAACCGCGGTTTTTACAGTATTAAAAGGCCAGGCAGAAGTTGAAGTTGTCGATTATCTTAAAATGCAAAAGGACTGTCCTTTAGTGATCCTTGGCGCTTATCAAAGGGGAAAAGTATCGCGCTGGTTCCGGGCGAGTATGGCCGACTTATTGATGACTTTCTTTAGACTTCCCTTGTTCATTGCACATAATAAATGACTATGGAAAAGGAAATACTGAAACAATTACTAGACACGGAAAATGAGCAGTTGGAAAAATTGAACGGCATTGTATTAAAGGCAATCGAAGAAGAAAAATTGCTATCGCATAAGTTACTTGAATTTGAAGATCCCCACCCACCTTTCAGCAGTAAAATAGCCGACCGGGTTGCATCATTCGGTGGAAGCTGGAAATTCATAATAATTTTTTTGAGTGCAATGCTGCTGTGGATTTCCATAAATATTTACTTGCTAACTAAACCATTCGACCCGTACCCATTCATTTTACTTAACCTGGTACTATCCACCGTCGCAGCCCTGCAAGCCCCGGTCATTATGATGAGTCAGAACCGAAAAGAAGAAAAAGACAGGCAAAGGGCGGTCAATGATTACCTGATCAACCTGAAAGCAGAAGTGGAAATCCGTAACATGCATGAAAAACTCGACCTTCTGATTGCAGAGCAGATGAAAACAATGTTTGCTATCCAACAAGAACAAATGAATATAATGAATGAGATCAAGACCGCTATCCAGATAAATCTGAAGTAAATGAAACTAAATAAAGAATGGCATCTGGCTCATCCCATGCCAAAAAATCCTACGGAAGAGCAACGTATTGAATGGCATATCGAACATGCGAAACATTGCCAATGTCGCAAAATTCCTCCAAAGGTGAAAGCTGAAATGAAAAAAAGAAACATCAAAATAAAATGATATGAAAGGGTTGGATAATGAGCTTTATGTGATCCTGCTTACCATTTCCAACGTGGTAGCCATTCTGCAATTGATAGCCGCCATAAAATGGCCGGGTATCGCAAGGATTTCATTTTTTCTTTTGTTTGCATGGGCAAGCTGGACAAACTGGACGGAATCACAACAAACGCCACAGTTTTATCTTGATTATGCAGATCTTACCTGGAGTAGCTGGTACAGGTATTTTATAAATGGCTGGTTTGCGGAACATGTGCAGTTAGCTGTTGGCTTTATTGCTACTTGCCAGGGGT
>JANWHX010000051.1 GCA_025450235.1 Chitinophagaceae bacterium
AGAACATGGCCTGGTATCGTGATAATAATTATCCCTTTATTGCTTCACAGGTGACGGAATATGGGATCTCTTATTGCCAGTATTCATATAGTTTGCCACGAATGATCACCGATCTGTTTCATTTATACATGAGGGTTAATTATGGAGATTTTTTCCAGGCGCTTGGATTTCACACAGTTTATTATGATGCAGCTAAGATGTCATTCAACTCTGAAAAGCTCATTGATCAAATTAGGGCGATCCAGGCAAAGTGGAAAAGTAAGTATCCCAATGCGGATATTAAAGTGCAGAATCTTCGTTTCGACACCCTGGTAAACTTTAATCACTCATTCACCACCGAGATAGAACTCTTAAACATGGAGGCATAATTCGCATTCAATGGACTCACAGCAGATCATAGAACAATATCAAAAAGCTATCATTCAAATTGCGACAGCTACGGGTACCGGAACCGGTTTTTATGTAAAAGAATTTGACCTGGTTGTTACTAATGAACATGTAGTGGGCGCCAATGCTGAAGTGACAATTGCGGGAAAAGCGTTTGAAAAAGCGTTCTCCCGGGTTTGGTACACTGACCGGAAACACGATCTTGCTTTTTTGGAAGCCCCTAAAAACAATGAACTCGCAGATATCAAACTTGGTAAATACGAAGACATGAAGGATGGCGATGAAGTGGTGGCGATCGGGAATCCTTTTGGACTTAATTATACAGCTACACAAGGAGTGATATCAAAAGTTGACCGCGTACGTGAGGGCTTAAAATTTATACAAATCGATGCAGCCATTAATCCTGGCAATAGCGGCGGTCCTTTGGTAAACGCCAAAGGCGAAGTGATCGGTATAAATTCTTTTATCATTCGGGGTGGTGATAATCTTGGATTTGCATTACCCGTAAGTTATTTAAGAGAAGCATTGCAAATGTATTTGCCAAACAAAGGACAGGTTTCGACAAGGTGTTTTAGTTGCGATTTCCTGGTTACAAGCGCTAATATTGACTCCGGCAAATACTGCCCCAGTTGCGGCACCGAAGTGACGTTACCGGTTATTCCGGAAAAGGAAGTGGAGCCGGTAGGAGCGGCTAAAACAATTGAAGAAATATTAAGAGAATTAGGGAAAGATGTCCGGCTAGCCAGGGAAGGTGCAAATAACTGGAGTGTAAAAGCAGGATCAACCAGGATCAAGATTAGTTATAATGCGGAAAATTTTTTTATTGCCGGCGATGCGTTTCTCTGCCAGATGCCTTCTGATGCAACGAAGATCAAACCGCTGTACCAATTTCTACTCCAGGAAAATTATAAGACCAATGGGTTGGTATTAAGCTGTGTAAAACAGAACATCGTTCTGTCATGTATCATCTATGACCTGGATATGATTAAAGAAACAGGCGTTGAAACATTCCGCAACCTGTTCAAAAAGGCTGACGATTATGATGACTTTTTGAAAACAGAGTATGGTTGTCTGAACCGCCTGGAAGAATAAGCTGGAGGACTAATATTTTATTGATTGGGCTATAGGATATTGAAAAAACTATTTGTATTTTTCTGTCCCTAAAATCCAGTCAATATGATAACCACCATCCGGACGCTATGCAATACTATCGTCCTTCTATTATTGTTTTTTAGTTCCCGCTCCCAGGAACTTCGTAGTTACAATCAAAACTCAGCAAGAAGCAATCATGCAAAAGCATTGAGTGTTTTTGTTTCGCCGGTTTTTTCCTCATCAACAAATAACAGCAAAGACTCCCTGTTGTTCCGGGGAAATGGTTCAGGTTTTCGTGCTGGGGGAGATTATTTTTTTGGCAAAGCCGGTATTGGTTTTAGTACGGGCTTTAGCTCTTCATCGGCCGATGATGCGGCCATTAATAGTTTTTTAAAGAACGCTGCCGTGCCACCGGACCAGATGCTTATCACCAAGGCAAATCAGCAAAATATGTATTTGATGGTGGGGCCTTCAGTGCGGTTTGGCAACAAAGTAGAATTGTATGCCCATGCCAAAGGTGGCCTCTTCATCAATAACTCAGGATTGGTGAGCATTCAGCAGAGAGGAGCCTCAAGAGCTGCTTACAGAAATGAATCAACAGACAAAAATATGTATCCCGGGTTTTTGACCGGGTTAAGTGTTCAATATAAAACCAAATCGGATGTGTGGTCATTTGGTGTGGGTGCTGATTATATGAGCACCACTTCTGAGGTAAATAATTACGATGCCCGGCGCGGTGGTGGTATCGAAGCTCTAAAACTTTCAGGAAACATAAGAGATGTTGTTGCCGGAGTTTCTATCCGGTATCATATCTTTTCACCGAGGGATCAAGGGAGCGGGCAGTCAACCGGCCGCGTGTTGCCAACGGTAAATAAAAGAGAAGTATCGTCATCAAGGGATGCGTCAAGTGGATTAGCCACAGGCAAAACCTACCAGCCCGGAAAGCCTGTTTATGGAAATATCACCAGTAACGAAGATAATAACGGGAGTTGTGGTCCGGTCACCAAAAAAGTCACGAACCCGGATGGCTCGGTAGAAGAAATGAGCTTCTCCTGCCCTGCTGATGCAGCAAATTATGCCAGCCAAATGAAAATGGATGGCACAATGCCCAACAGGATATCCATGAATGTAACTGTGCCAAAGCAAACGCAGGGAGCAACATTTGGAGAAAAAGTAAATGCCGGCTTGCATGCTGCCGGAGGCGCTCTGGCCCAGGGAGCTTCCATGTCAATCATTTCAGGAACACTAACATGGGGATCGTCCGGAGAACGCATTGGCATCGTAACCAACAGCACAATATTGTCGGGAAATACGAGCAATACAAAACAAACCAATCAAAGCTCATTTGGCACAATGGTAAGGTTGAGTGCAAGAGATCATGCAAGCGGCCAGGCAACAGGAAAACGTGCAAGGGAAAAAGGGAGCGGTCTGGCTACGGGTCGCAGACAATATGAAGCCATTTTTGCGGAAGGACAGGGGAGTGTTTGTAATCCCTGTTTGGCTACAGCAAAAATGTCCGGCGCAAATACCAATCCCCTTTATAATAATAAAGCTGTATCTGGTGAAAACCCTTTTTATGAAGGAAATAAAAGAACCGCCGGTGGTGAAGATGAAGATTGTGATGGTATAGCCGCGGCAGATATATTCCTGCTTGATGCAAGCAGCGGTGCAGTAGTTGCCAAAACAAAAACCGAAAGATGTGGTGATTTCTTTTTTGCCAACGTGCCAGAAGGAAATTATGTTGTAAAAGTATCCGGGAGTTTTATCGGTAAAAAAGCATACGATGTTTACCTGAACCCCAAGACCACAAAAACCGATCTTGGCGGTGCAATTACCGCAGCTGATGATTGGGATGTACAATTACTGATCAATACGAGCAATGGAAATGATGAAATGACAGAGAAGGCTGGCATAAGTACTTCGCGGTCTAATATCAGGACCAAGTCACTTACGATCATTGAAGCTGATCTTGATGGCGATGGTGAATACGAGTCATTAAAAGCAACAGGAACATTCAGCGATGGATCAACCCGCGATATTACATCGGGGGCCAGGAAAACTATTTCGAACGCATCTGGTACAAAAGGGATCACGATCGGGGGAAATGCATTCGAGCTAACCCGCAGAAGAGTGGAAGTATTAAAGTCAAACAAACAGGGCAGTCCGAATGCAAACCGTCTAACTTCTATTTCAATTACAACAGGTAACCGGCTGACGGCAACGGGCACTTTTTCTGACGGCAGTACCCGCGATATATCAGAAGGACTGGCTGCGAATATGGATCATCAGGGTGTAAGGCAGTATAGCATAATTGTCAGTGATTCTGACGACGATGGCATAGCAGATGCTGTTGTTAAGACAAAAACAAAATCAAACCAATCAAACGACAGGATGGCAAGCGGAGGCGGAGATGATGATAAAGGATTGATGAATGCAAGAAACAAGATTACTAAGAGCCGTTCTAATATTCAAAATAACAGAATGATCAATGATGAAGAAGGTAACGATATATGGAGCCCCCGTTCCAATTTTAAAATAATGGATATAGCAACCGGGGATGTTGATGGTGATGGAAGGGCAGACATGCTCATAGGTGGTGCTATTCCGGGAGGCGCCGTTATTACTTCTGCTAAAATGCAGGGAGATCCCGTACATGGTGTTGATGTAAAGCTTGGGAACAAATCGGGCCAAGCGCTTAAAACAGTTTCCGCAAATGAGTATGGTGAGTTTGAGTTTACCAATCTTGATGCAGGGGATTATTCTATTACAGTAGAACAGAAACTAATTATCAATGATGAAACCTTCATTAGTTTGACAGGGGGATTGGCGGAAAACATAAATACTTCAGAATCCAATTTAAAAGGGATCGTTGAAAAGAAATCGGGAAGTACATTTACCGGCAATACAACGATCCTCGATTCAGACAATGATAATAGTTCATTGAGTGAACCGGAAGCAAAAAAGCCGATTACCTTTCGCTGGCCGCAGGCTGTTCCCCAGGGAGGCGGGCTGGTTACTTACCGCCTCAGGGTATGGCAATTGATGCAGGGACAAAACGGGACCCAGGCAATGCGATCTAATAGACCCATTACTGAAAAAACTGTAACGAACACAACCGAAACTTCTGTCCAGGGAATATTGACTGGACCATGCAAACCTCCCTATCTCTGTGATTTCATTTGGAGTGTTCAGGCATTTAATAAAGAAGGCAAAGCAATAAATGACAACCAGGTTCAGAGTTTTAGTGTAGGCAGTGGCGGCGGATCGTCTACAAGAGCACAGGATCATAATTCCTCCCGTTCAAATAAAACAGCAAGCATTATCGCCAATGATAATGATCCAGATGATACCGAAAGGCCGAATAGTGTATTGACTGAGTCCGAGGCAAAAAAATCAATTACTTTTCGCTGGGCGCAGACGGATCCGCAGGGCGGGGGGCCGGTTACTTACCGCCTCAGGGTATGGCAATTGATGCAAGGACAAAACGGGACCCAGGCAATGAGGTCTAATACACCCATAACAGAAAAAACTGTAACGAACACAACCGAAACTTCTATCGAGGGAGTATTAACAGGACCATGCAAACCTCCCTATCTCTGCGATTTCATATGGAGTATTCAGGCATTTAATAAGGAAGGCAAAGCAATAAATGATAACCAGGTTCAGAGTTTTAGTGTAGGCAATGGCGGCGGATCGTCTACAAAAGCACAGGATCATAATTCCTCCCGCTCAAATAAAACAGCAAGCATTATTGCCAATGATAATGATCCTGATGATACCGAAAGCCCGGTTACAAAATTGCAAAATAATAATACGGTGCGAAGCAACCGTACAGATAATGCTTTAATTGATAATTCGGGGTCTTCTGATGACGGTTCAACCGGAGAAGGCGGATCACCAGAGGGCAAAGAAAAATCAGGTACAATGCCGGTTAAATGGTCAGCGCCTGAATCTATGAGAGCCGCCATCAATAACAGTCATAGCAATATCAAAAATCTCTTGGCCTCACTTGACCAGCTTGATCAGCAATTGAACTCCGACAACAATAACGCGAAATCGATTATCAATACCAGCCGCAGCAATATCAAAAACCAGCGTATGGCTATCAACAACCTGAACCAAATGTTGGAGAATCTTCAGTTGACAGAAAAGGATGTTGCAATGAATGAGCTGGATAAAAGAATGGTTGCGATGAATATGCAATTTTTGTCCCTGCAGGAGTCGTTGACTAAACTTGGACAGCAATACTCTTCTATTTCAAATGTTCTGAAAACCAGGCACGAGGTCGCAATGAATTCAATACGAAACATGAAATAAATTGATAAGTACATGATATGTAAGAAGGTTCCACTGCAAAGTGGAACTTTTTCTTTTAGATTTGTTTGAATGTATAGAAAACACCTCACTAAGGAACAGACCCTGCAGAAGCTAAAGCATTATTGCGGGTACCAGGAACGTTGTCATCATGAGGTAAAAGAAAAACTCTATAGCCTCGGAGCCCGAAGGACGGATCATGATGAAATAATAGCGACGCTGATTGAAGAAGGCTATCTGAATGAGGAGCGTTTTGCCATTGCTTTTGCCGGTGGCCGTTTCCGGATGAAAGGCTGGGGTCGTGTAAAAATAAGATATGAGCTTAAGCAAAAACAAGTGAGCGATTACAGTATTAAGAAGGCCCTGGAACAAATTAACGAAGACGAATACATGACGACCTTAAAAAGGCTCGCTGCCGGAAAGTGTGCAACATTTAAAAGAGAAGAGTGGCTTGCCGGGAAAAAGAGGACGATCGGCTATTTACAGCAAAAGGGGTATGAGTTGAATCTGATCTACAAGGTCATGGAATCTATCAACTGACCACGAATTTGGAAGTGCTTTTCCATCCATTTCCATAAAATGTGATAAAATACATGCCCCGGGTAAGAGAGGGAATAGTGATCGGGATAAAATCGCTTGCGCCGTTAAGGTCTTTTGCAAATACCTGCCTGCCATCTGTAGATACAACGGTTATTCTCTCGACAGGAAACGCCGCATCCGCATTGATTATATTACCGGTCACTGCTGTTGGGTAAACTTTCACTACGGGTACATCGATTCCATCCATTAATATAATAGATGAATAGGTAAACTTGCCGTTCAGCTCTTCGATCTTTATTCTGTAAAGGACTGGTCGCAGGTCCAGTGTATAATGCTTTAAACTATAGACTCCGTTGGATGATAGGGCCTGCCCTGCGGATAAAAAATCTACTCCATCATAACTGTATTCAACGATAAACTTGCGGGTATTCTGCTCGGAAAAAGCATTCCAGTTGATCTCATTATACCCGTTGAATTTTTTTACACCGGCAGAACTTATCATCGCCGGAGAACTCAGTTGCCTGTTAACCTCCGGTCTTGTGTTATTCTTATCAGCAATTATATATTGCTGCGCAAAAGATTGATCATTACAAAGGGCGGAAATCAAACATCCTGCTATCACGGGAAAGGTGGCTTTTACGTTTTGTAAAATCGCTTTCCACATAACTCTAAGTTTAGATGCTATGCTAAAGACAAATACAATGCCTGTTGAAAGCTGGCTGGCAATAAAACTGCCGGCCGATCGTATGCATATTTTAGTTTATTTAAAACTTATTGATGCTGCTGAATTATGGAAGCATCGGAACTGGAAAGATTTTTTGGGTGACAAAAAGAAAAGCCCGTAAAATGTTTATACGGGCTCTCATTTTTTATTGAACAACGATCTTTTCGGTCTGGTGAAAATCTCTACCGGTGGCCTGCATATAATACACCCCTTTCGGCATTGAAGGCAGGGAAATTTGAAAGTACCCTGTGACATTATTCATTGCTTTTGACAGAACTCTTTGTCCACTGGTGTTAATGATCTCAATCCTTTCTACCGGCGACGCGGCATTTATATTTACCAGACCTGAAGTAATTATGGTAGGAAAAACTTCGATGCCTGTTTTTTCTTTACTGCCAAGTGCAATTGTGGGTGAATAATTAAAAGTTCCATCCAATTCCATAATACGCAAACGATAGAACAGTTTTCCCGTACTCATAATGTTGTGCCGGAATACATAAGTATGCTGATCGGCCCTGTTAACTGATTCGACGATGCCGGCCTCTGAATAGTTTCTTCCATCCGTGCTAAACTCGACAACATAGCGGACAATATTATCTTCATAGACTGTTGTCCATTTCAAGTCATTGTAGCCAAAGGAATTTATCCCTGAAAAACTTATAAGACTCACCGGGGTAACTACAGCGGGTGCTATTTTATATACGGTGTTTGATGCTAATGAAGTCGCGAATAGAGAATCCCCGTTGTATGCTTCACTAAACGAAGATATATTAGCCTGCAAACCTGTTTGCGGAGGGGAAACAGTCCAACCCCCACTCCCATTTGATTTTATAAACCACACTCTGCCATCAAAATAATCTGCTACCATATAATAACCCTGGAATTGTGGAAAAGCACTTCCGCGATAGACATAACCTCCAATAACAGATGTGCCGCAACAGGGAGGATTAAGATAATCGAATATCGGCTGAACGGCAACGTTGTCAACTGTATCACAATTCAGGCCCGAGGGAGCAGAAGCTGAATTATCTCTAGTACCCTCCCAGCAGGGCCATCCATAATTAGCCCTTGCTGCACCTGCTGCTCTAAAATGAACTTCTTCCCTGGCTCCCTGCCCAACGTCGCCGATCCAGAGATCACCGGTCAGCCGGTCAAAGCTCCATCGGAAAGGATTTCGTAATCCCCAGCCCATTATCTCCGGGGTAGGTGAAGTATTATCCGCATTTATGCGTATCAATTTCCCCAGTCTTGAATTAAGGTCTTGGGAATTATTATTAGGATCATTGGCACTTCCTCCGTCACCCGTTGCAACATAGAGATAATTTACGCCGCCCTCAGGTTTAAATTGTATGTGGCCACCATTATGATTTTCGAATGGCTTTGGAATGCTGAGCAACGGTGCAGCCGGGTTAGCTGTACCGTTGGCAACATTAGCATTGGAAGAAACCTGGTAACGACTTATGGTCAAATTGCCGGCGTTGCTATTATAATAAACAAAGAAAAAACCATTTGATTGATATTGAGGGTGAAAGGCCATGCTGAGCAACCCTCTCTCATCATTGTCTGCCACCAGTGAACTGATGTTCAGAAAGGGAGTGGAAAGCAACGATGTTCCATTCCAGATCCGGATCACTCCGGCTTTCTCAACGATAAACAACCGGGTCATATCACCCGGCGCTGTATGTACTTCCATTGGTGCATTCAACCCCGTTATCCTTGATTGGAATACCGCGGAGACGGGGGATTGCGCATGAAGAACGGATAAATTAAAATGGGCGGTGAGAACAAGAATGGCGGCTATGACGGCGTGTGTAAACATTTTCCGCATAGCATTGGTTTTTTGTGGAACATTACTGTGGCAAATTCAATGCCTAATCAGTTGCTGGTGTACTGATTTGTATCTTCACGGCCGAAAAACAGCTTCGATGAATCAGTCACTGACGGTTACAACAATCCAAACCACCCTGCACTGGGAAGACAAGGCTCTCAATCTAAAAATGATTGAAAAGAAGATAAATGAAATCAAAGAGAAAACAGAGATTGTGATTCTCCCGGAAATGTTTTCGACAGGGTTCAGTATGCGCCCTGAAAAATTAGCCGAGACGATGGACGGCGAAACGGTGCAATGGATGAAAAGGGTAGCCGCTGAAAAAAAAATCATTCTGACAGGCAGTATCATTATTAAGGAAGAGGGCCTGACGGAGACCGGCAAGCCCAGGTATTTCAACCGTCTTATCTGGATGTTGCCGAATGGGCAATATGGGGTTTATGACAAACGCCATCGTTTTGCATACGCGGGAGAAGATGCAGCGTTCACCGCCGGGGCCAAAAGATTGATTGCTTCAGTGAAAGGGTGGAAAATAAATCTATTGGTATGTTATGATCTGAGGTTTCCCGTCTGGGCCCGCCAAAGCTTAGCTTCTGTACCTACAGCATCACCTGAGTATGATATATTGATTTATGTTGCCAATTGGCCTGACAGAAGAATTCATGCATGGAGAACACTATTGCAGGCAAGAGCAATCGAGAACCAATGTTATGTGATTGGCGTAAACCGTGTAGGTGATGATGGTAACAATATCCATTATAGTGGTGAGAGTATGGTCGTCGATCCGATGGGCGAAGTTTTATATACAAAAAAAGAAGAAGAAGATGTTTTCACGATCGCGTTAGAGAAAGATCATTTGAATACAATAAGAGAGAAATTTCCATTTTGGCGGGATGCCGATAAGTTCCAGGTTTTGAATGATGATGAAGATTGATCGGGTTGGTAACTACTTACATTTTGGGCGAAGATGACAAAGTGGCGGCAACAAGTCAATGTGAATCTTATTATTTCATTTTACATCTCTTTGTCATCCGATTTAAGGACAATAACATTAAATCGGGGAAATGCAGAAATCCTGTAAATAAAACTATACAAAAATCTTTTTTTTGTAACGAAGCTTTCATATTTATACTCTCCAAAAAGATAAAAAAAGGATTTTCCTTCTCTATACCTATTAAATCTTTCTTCATTATGAAAAACGCCGCTAATAGTAATAGGTATTTTAGCTTCATTCGAAATAGAAAAATTTACAATAATTTCATTTCCCTGTTTCAATCTTTTCATGTATTCCACCGATCTATTGTCATCATACATAAATACGGTTTTTGTAGACAAAATTCTTGCTGGGAACTTTCCCAAATTAGCTATATTCCATTTCGCAACTGTATTAACGTCAATGCCGATACTATCAATATTGAAGTCAACTATTTGCACCAATGGTCTACTCTCAATTTCAAATTCTTTTTGAGTTTCCTTTATAGATGTTATTTGTGTTTGCAAAGAACGATTTGCCAAATCTATAGTAAGACTGTCTTTTATATCTCTTTGTGTCCTTTCAATATTTTCGAAAGAATCAATTATTATCTGTTTGCTTGCTGCAACGCTATCTTTTTTTCGAGAATCTTCAAGTGCATCTTTGGCGACACTAACAGAGTCTCTTGTAACCCAAAACGTAGCCAACGTCAAGAGGCAAAGGACAGCGTTTACAACTATTCCTATTGTAGAGTGTCGCTTCTGCCAATTATGGTTTTTTGTGGGTGGGGTTTCTTTTTCGTTATTGCTGCCATCACTCTGTACATCTTTGCTTCCGGGCTTGAAAGGTGGTGGTTCGCCGAAAGAAGAAGATTCCTGCGGGGTCTCCTCGAAATCATTGCCGCTATTGCTTTGGGGTTCGCTTGCCATCGCCTATATGAATTATTAGATAAGGTGAAATTCACATAAGGAACGTTTTGATATTGTAAGTTACAAAAAAGCCCCAATGGAGGGGCTTTGCTTTATTCAAATGTTGGGGTATTATCGGGGTCTATGTTTTCCATCCAATCATCAGCACCTGGCATTGGATTGTTAGTGTATTTATCAGCCAGTCTGTCCAATGTCTGTTTTGTCTTCCCACCTATTAGCTTTTCATAAGTCAATCTTACCTTCCCACTATTCTTTACAACGTCCTGAAACTTCATTACCCCACTATCTTCCCTGTTGTTGTACCTGTAACCAAATTCACTTGTGTATCTGTGCAGGTGCTTTGGGGACATATAATGATAGATACCTACATACCCTCTTTTGAATGTACTCCAAAAGTTTTCGATGCCGTTCGTATGAAGTATTCTGTCAGTCTTAAAACTTTCAGGGTCGGGTTTTACCTTAATGTGATTATACCTGTCTTCTAAACCATAGTACGACCTGTATGAATTTCATCCAGAAAAAAACGCTGAATAACTGTTTTTATCCCGTTAAAAGAGCGAATTAGAGCACTACTTTTATTTCAGTAACGTACCGGCAATCAACAACGCCGAAGCTGGAGACAACCCTCTGGCTTTTTTCATTTATAACTAGTAGATAAACAGGGCACTTATGAGATAAATATATTTATCCACATATTACCAAAACCACGGTTTTAACTAAACAATTTAGTTAAAAACTAAAAAATTGCACCTTTCTTGAGTATCTTTGTTTAAACCTTATGCGCAATTTCAACCATAAAAAGGCTGTGCAAGCACTTAATTTATTGGCAGTATGGAGAGGCGGCCAAATAAATAAAATGCTGGCATTGAAACTAATATGGCTCGCTGATCGCTTGCATTTGCGCAAATACGGAAGGCCTATCCTTGGTGATAATTATGTGGCAATGGAAAATGGCCCAGTTCCATCGAAGACTCGCGACTTACTTCAACGCAATCAGATCACTTTTAGCCCCGATATTCTCAATTATTGCTCCGAATTCTTGGAGACAATAGGAGGGTACGATTACAAGTCTGTAAAAAATCCGATCGAAAGAGTTTTCTCCAAAAGTGACATAGAGGCATTAACCGCCGTTTTTCAAGTTTATGGAAATCTTCATAAATATGCGCTCAGGGATTTATCTCACCAATTTCCTGAATGGAGCAAATGGGAACAAGGCTTTAAACAGCATCAATACAAAAGCCAAAAGATGGACTATAAGGATTTCTTTGAAAGTGCAGGAGACAATCACCCTTTATTTAGAGACGATGACGAAATACTGAAATTAGTTGAAAAACTATACTTAAGAGAAGACAAAGCACTTTAAAGATGGCCTTATCCCGGCCTCAATTTGAGGCCTTAGTTAAACCAAGACGAATTCTGCGGTTTGCAATTCCAGAATTAAATATCGGCCTGCATTTTTTTGTTTGTGTAGGTCAATCCCCTGACGGCAGATGGCTTTTTTCCTGCTGTACATCTCAATTCGACACTGTTCGGAAATTAATTGAAAAGAATAGATTTCCAGAATCCACGCTTGTCTGGATGGAAGCCATCGACCCAGATAACCCATTTCATATGGACACTTACGTTAATTGTAATGAGTATTTCGGTTATCAAATGGACGAACTGTGGACTATGTATGGTTGGGGGCAACTTACAAAACACGACGAGCTGCCATTACACTCCTTTGAGCAAATATTAATCGGCTTTAGAGATAGCAATCAAATTGAAGAAGAATTAAAAGACAACCTTCCAGACATTGACGATTTCTAAAATGGCTATAAAGATGTAAATTTGAGTATGGCAAAGCCAAAAAAAGACAGCAAGCCCAGAGCAAGCAAGTACGATGAGAAGCTAGCTATAAAAGGAACGTTTAAAGACGTTTTTAAAGTGGCAAAAAAGAATAAGGAAGATAAAGCAAAGAAAGGCTGATGGGGAAAATGTCCAAAATATTTGATCGGGCATACGGTTCGGCTAGTGCCACCGAGGCTATCAAATTGTACGACATAGAAATTAATAGCAACCCTGAAAATTTTGCAGCGTATAATAATAGGGGTCTCCGCAAGATGGAATTAGCAAAAGCCCAAAAAAACAAAACGCTGCTTGAAGACGCAAAGGCAGATTTTACATTAGCTATTCAGATTTGTAAAAAGGTAGAAAAAGCGCCTTATGAGGGTGCTTCTGGTAATTTAAAAAAAGCTAGGTCCCTCAAACTGTAAGTTTGTCACTTTCGCCATTTAATATGTGGATGCCATCGGGTTTATTCTTCTTTTCTTTTTACGATAAGATACCAGTCATTTTCCAGGGGCAAATAGCCATATTCATAGCAATAAAAGTATGTTTTGCCAGTTTTCGTGACGTAGGTATGTGTAATGTACTTGAATTGAAAGCCCATTCGTTGCAATTTTTCTTTATTGGCTTTAGCTGTTTCTTCCCCTTCCGGTAATATACTTTCTAATATCCGGCGATTCTTGCCAAGGGCGTTATTAATGTTTCGAACAAGATTGTTGCTGGTTGATTTTAGCTGGTTGTTATAAGTGTTGCGACAATAATCGTCGCAAAATCTTTTATCTGCCCGTCCTTTTAATGGTTTGCCGCAGGTCAGACAAGTTTTGCTTTCTACTTGTGGGAGCATTTGATGGTTATTTCAAAGCAAAAGGTACGGATTTTCTGGGTACAATCGTTTACAAACGGCTACATCCGCAAGTAAAGGGGTAAAAACCGGCTACGGCTGGCCTCTTTCCCATTTTTGTGCTGTCAATTCGATGTAAAATTGATTGGCTGAGATAACAAAATTTAGAACCGCTTCCGTAAAAACACAAGGGAGCACAAAACTTAAAGTTATGTATGCATTAAGGAACAAAGTTCAATTGATCGGAAACCTGGGCGCTAAACCAGAAGTTAAAACACTTGAAAGTGGAAAGAAAATGGCCACATTTAGTCTTGCAACCAGTGAAAGCTACCGCAATGCCAGCGGAGATAAAGTAACAGAGACGCAATGGCATCGTCTTGTTGCCTGGGGCAAAGTGGCTGATATAGCGGAAAAATATCTGGACAAAGGAAAGGAAATCGCTATCGAAGGAAAGCTTGTTAACCGCAGCTACAATGACAAAGGCGGAAATAAAAAGTATATCAGTGAGGTCCAGGTAAGCGAACTGCTGATGCTGGGCGCAAAGACCGCCCAGTAACAGTAACATGTGGAGCATTGAGGTGGCTTGGTCCCTTCAATGCTCTTTTAGTTTAGATTCGCAATTTGAGTTATGAATTATGATGCTGCAAATGAGATGTTCAAATTGGCCGCAGATCTCGTCAATCAAAGTTCCCGGAACATATTTCTTACAGGTAAGGCGGGGACCGGCAAAACAACATTTCTTAAATATATTCGGGAGAACTGCGCAAAACAAATGGCGATAGTAGCCCCGACCGGTGTGGCGGCTATCAATGCCGGTGGTGTTACCATACATTCTTTTTTTCAGTTACCGCTTTCACCTTTTATCCCGGAAACAGGAAGATTTTCCAGCGATGATGATCGCGTCATCAATCGGAAGAGCCTGATCGGCCGCCTCCGCATTACTAAAGAAAAATTGAAACTTTTACGACAGCTTGAACTGGTTATTATAGATGAAATCAGCATGGTTCGTTGCGATATGATTGACGCCATCGATACCGTATTGCGGTATACACGTAAGCGACCCGATGAGAGATTCGGCGGTGTGCAGATGTTGTTTATTGGGGATATGTTTCAACTACCCCCGGTTGTTAAAGATCCTGAATGGAGGATACTTTCTGAATTTTATAATAGCCCTTATTTTTTTGACAGTATAACAATTAAAGAGGATCCCCCGGCTTGCATTGAATTCAATAAAATATACCGGCAAAGCGAAGAGAGATTTATCAGCCTGCTTAACCAGGTTCGAAACAACGAACTGGATGATGAAGGCATGAAGATCCTGGAAGAAAGGTATCAGCCCTCGTTCCGGCGAAATATCAACGATGGGTATATCATTCTGACCACTCACAACGAAACGGCCCGGACCATAAATGCGAACGAACTGACAAAAATTGACAGTAAGGCTTATGTATATAAAGCAGATATAGAAGGTGAGGTAAGCGAAAGTGCCTACCCGGCCGATGAGATCCTGCATCTTAAGCTCGGCGCACAGGTCATGTTTATTAAGAATGACAGCGACAAAGGCAAACGATATTTTAATGGTAAGCTTGGCGTGGTGACCAGGCTTGATGAAAATAAAATAACCGTTCAGTGTAACGGTGATGCTGACGTAATCGAAGTAGGCAAAGAGAAATGGGAGAATATCCGTTATACCCTTAATAGAACTTCGCGCATGATGGAGGAGCAGGTTTTGGGATCATTCACCCAATATCCATTACGACTGGCCTGGGCTATTACGATTCATAAAAGCCAGGGATTAACTTTTAAAAAAGCCATCATTGATGCGGGAGAGGCGTTTGCGGCAGGCCAGGTATATGTGGCGTTGAGCCGCTGTACAAGTCTCCAGGGTATGGTGTTGAGAAGTAAGATCAGGCACAATAGTCTTTTCAGCGATCAACGGATAGTAGACTTTTCAAGAAAAGCTTCGCCTTCGAATCAGCTGGGGCAGGAATTGGTAGTTGCAAAAAGGGACTACCTGCATAAACTGTTGCTGTCCGCGTTCGACTTCCGGATAGCGCTCAACAATGGAAAGGACCTGTCTATATATATTATAGAAAACCAGGGCTCTTTCAATGTGGAAACCCTTTCATGGATGGATGAGCTCTTGAAAAAAATTAATAGCCTTCAGCAAACTGCCAATAAGTTTCAATTGTGGCTTAGCGCCCGGTTCCTTGAGGAGGATCGCCCCGAGGTTAGGTTCTCGGTGCAGGAAAGAGCTAACAAAGCCGCAGAACATTTTATACAGGAACTAACGCCATTAATAGAATTTTTACAAAAATCGCCGGCTATAACTGATAGTCGTACGCACGCCAAAGAATATAATGAGGATATAAGAGAGCTATTTGCTGAGTTGGCGGCAAAGAGATATCTGTTCCAGGGGTTTGGCGGCGCGTTTGATGTCGATACCTGGCATAAAAGGAAAAAAAGCTTTGTATTGCCATCATTTACAATCAACGCCTATGCCGGTGCCAGTGAACAACGGAAAGAGAGCTCCCATCCTATTTTACATCAGCAGCTAAGAAAACTCAGGGACGCTATTTGTTCCAGAAAAGACTTGCCTATATATATTGTAGCCGGAACGAGAACACTTGACGAGATGACGCAGTATTTACCCCAAACATTGCCGGAGCTCAGAAAAATAAGTGGATTCGGGGACGCAAAAATCAACCAATACGGGCAGCAGTTCCTTGATATTATCCTTGAATACTGTCAACAGGAGGGTCTTTCCTCTTTAATAAATGAAAAGTCGGCCAAAAGAGAAAGAAAACAAGGTAACCGGGAAAAGAGATCAAAAGGTGATACGAAGGCTGAGACATTCAGGTTATATAAAGAAGGTAAAGGAGTAGATGAAATTGCCAGGGATAGAAATCTTACTATTCAGACTATTGAAACGCATTTAGCTCATTATATATCCATCGGCGATATTAATATTGAAGAACTGGTGAGCCGCGAAAAATTCTTATTGATCGAACCGGCGATCAAAAACTTCCAGGGAGGTACCATAACACCGATAAAGGAAAAATTGGGCAACGACATCGGTTATGGAGAAATAAGGCTTGTACTTGCCTGGCGGCAGTATCAAAAAACTACTGAAGCGATCAAATGACGTCATCCTTCCTTCACACCGTATCCACCCCTCGTACATAAAGCCATTGGATCATTCGGCAACCCCCAATAATAGAAGAGGATGTATTGAACCCACCATTGACAGGATAACCGGTAATGCCAATAGAACCTCAATCAACCCGGCTATTACCTTCATCAATTGAATATGGAAAGCCTCATCGTACTTGTTTAATGTACCCGGCAATCTTTGCTCATATAACTTCTGGTTAATGATAAGACGGTAAACCGAGCAGTGTTTGCCATGTTCCTGTTACTCTCCAATAAGACCCTGCTTAAGGTCGTTGTTGCTGGTATTGCTGCTCCTTGCTGCCCTGTTAATAGCAGAACTCACCATGCATGCCTGTTTCATCCCCGCCGAACCTATACCCGCAAACCAGCTACCATAGCCGGTTTCAAGGGCCTCCTATATGTCAACGTACTAATAAAAGAGCGGCATTGAGCTATTGTAAACCGAACAGATGATTCATAATAATCAATCAGTATAATGGTTCTTGCATGACTCTTTATCCGAACAGGCATTAGTCAATACAAGTTAAAACAGACGGCAAAGCTTCAATGAAATGATGGATAAGTATAGCATTGAATCGATAAATAAGAGGTTAATGATATCATTGAATGAATAATGTTATTAAGCTATAATAAGACTTATTCACATTTGTGCCAATAAGATTTGTTTGATAAAAGTTTATATAATATCTTTTCATAACGAATCTAATATGATAACACTTACTAACCCTCAATATCGCGTTATCAGCGATCATCATTTTGCTGTTGTCAGGCAAAATTTAGTGAATAACCAAAAAGCATTCTTTGCACAAACTTCATATCAACCGGGAGATGTGATTACAAACTTTTCCTCCGGCCAGGTACTAACCGAACCAACGTACCTGACCGTTCAGGTTGATCATGATAAGCATATTATGCTGCAGCCCGAGCATCTGCAGTATATTAATCATAGTTGTGACCCGAATGTTTTTTTTGACACCTACACGATGCAGGTCATTGCACTTCGTCCTATTGAAGAAGGAGATGAAATGACATTCTTCTATCCTTCTACTGAATGGGACATGGCGCAACCATTTACCTGTTATTGCGGTAGTCATAAGTGTCTTGGAGAAATAAAAGGCGCAGCACATATTAATGTTGACGTCATAAGCAAATACAAGCTTACCCGTTTTATACAACAACAATTGCATGATCGCTCAAATAAAGAAAAAAGAGCTTAAGAAAAAAAGTTCCCGCGTATCGGTCGACCCTATCCGGAAATTAAAGATATGGGTGTTGTATCCTCATCTTGAGACCTCGGATCCGAATCTTCAGCACTATTACGATTTTAAGCAAAGCCTGCAGGAGTATACAAAGGTTTTTAAGGAATTGGATGCCGACTGGCATTGGCAGCCAGTTACTATGTTGACTTACAAAGAGGTTATTGGTTCCCTTAAAAGAAAGTCAGGGCGGAAGGTTCCATTGATCCTCAATCTTTGTGATGGAGACGAGGTAAACGGTACGCCAGGCATTTCTGTCATTCACGAATTAGAAAAGAACCATCTGATTTATACGGGGTCGGATTCCCACTATTATAATATCACCACTTCGAAGATCCCGATGAAAAAGGCCTTTGATGAGGCTGGCGTTTCAAATGCCCGGTGGGAGGTTA
This sequence comes from Chitinophagaceae bacterium, assembly GCA_025450235.1. Lineage (GTDB taxonomy): Bacteria > Bacteroidota > Bacteroidia > Chitinophagales > Chitinophagaceae > VBAT01. The sequence continues at coordinate 18,278 of JANWHX010000051.1, forward strand.
TCAATGAAAGCCATAAAGGAATTTGTAAGAAGATCGGAGTGCCGGTGATCATAAAACCGGCCGTATCGGGTGGCAGTATGGGGGTATCGGTGAAAAATGTCGTTTATACCGACAGTGAGTTAGCAGAAAGAACCAAAGAAATACAGGAAGGATACCGGGGGTGGAACTTATTGGCTGATGGATTATTTGTTGAACAGTTCATTACGGGCCCGGAATTTACTTCCCTCATTGTTGGCTCTGC
>JANWHX010000052.1 GCA_025450235.1 Chitinophagaceae bacterium
CGATCTTTTCCGGTTTTACATTTTCGTGCTCTACCATAAAACGTTTAGCCGCATTGGCAACGACAATTATCTTTTTTGCCAACTTATTAACAGCCTTGTCAATTCTCATCGCGGTCTTATTCTTCACGAGCATTACTTCATCCACATGATGGCGGCAGGGATAAACGTTAGCGCGAATGAAGTATTGGGCCAACAGCGCGACAAGATTGGCTAATTGAAGTTGAGAATAAACAATATCAATTTTATTTTTCCTGCAATATCTTATTAAGAACCACCAATGTAAGATAAACCTGAAAAACTGCGGCGCATTTGGATTATAGTGTGATACAACAATTCCATTCCCCTCTATTCTTTCATGCAAAATTCCTCTGACTGATTTAGTGAGGAACTTTACATTATGCCCTTTCTTCTGAAATTCGACAACCAACGACTCTATAAATATGGAGGGGTATGGATTTTGATAATAAACCAGAATATTTTTTTTCATTAACCTGGTGGACAGTTTTACGATTGCTGATGACCGGGAATATAATTATTCATAATCATCTCTGCACGTAGAGAATACTACAGAGAATTTACAGCCTGATAAGGTTTCTTATTTTAAATACCGCGTTATTATATTTATTCAATACAAAGAATAAACCTGAAAATACCGGGATAAGTTGCTTTTTGTCATACATCGCGACTATCGACCGCGTAACCCTGCTCTTGCCCAGTTTTTTCATATTATCCAGTGTTTTTTCAAATTCTTCTCTTCCCATATCGCCTGACCTCAAACTGCCGGGCATTGATTTTAGAAACCTCAACGCCATCTTAGTTTTTTCTTTGTCCAGGGTTTTTTGACCCCCGATCACCCTATTCAAATAATTCTGTTCAATTAAGTTGAACAGTTTTACTACATCTTCAGAATAAAGAAACGTCCTGGATTTTCTTGCAGGGTTTTCATTCCTGTAAACCCCATAAGGTTTATTGCTGTACGCTCCATCACCATGAATTGCCATTTGCATGAATAACCACCTGTCTGAAGCAAAAGTTATATCTCCATGACCGATGCCCCCTACTTTTTCATACACCGATCTGCGAAGAACACATCCCACCATGAAGCCCTTCATTTTGGACATTTTAGCATACGCCTGTATTTCATCTTCAGATGCAGATACGCCAGGTTTTAAACTGATAAAATCGGCCTTAATGCCATTATAATATTGTTTCACATTACAAAAAGCCATTACAATGTTTGGATGGGGGTGTATGAGTTTGACCAACTCGTCAATACATTCCTTTTCTAACCAATCATCGGAAGGTAAAAAACTGATGTATTCGCCCCTGGCCTGTTCTGAACCCCACTGAAAATTGGCTGTCAGGCCTAAGTGTTCGGGCGGCTTCACGATTCTTATCCGCTCATCCCTGAATGTATTTAAAACTTCAGGTGTCTCGTTGGTGGAATGATTATCCGAAATAATGACTTCAATGTTAGTATAAGTTTGATTGATAACACTTTCAATACACTCCCTCAAGAAATCAGGCCGTTGGTTGTAGACAGGTATAATAATGCTTACTAAAGGTGCATTCATCATCTTATGCGATTTTATGATCTTGTGACCGGTTTCATTTATGAAGGAATCGTTTTTCCGGGTCTATGCCTGCTAATAAATCGTACTACTTCCTTTTTTAGATCCGGTAATCCGATCCAGAGGGTTGCCAGGTAACAAAGTGACAGGCATGACCCAAATAATAATAGAGATTTGAAATTGGTAAGATGCAGAAATTCTTTCACCAGGAAAAAAGGGGTTGCAAATATCAGGCAAGTTACACTTGGCCGTATAACGTCTTGCAGGTACCATTTAATTCGCTCTGACTGGAGTTGACGGGTAAAAAAATAAATCATTGCAAATATCAGATAGGCGCTGTTTAACACCATCCACATAAATGCTCCTCCAATGGCGCCATACTTATAGACAGCAAAAAAAATGGCCGGCAACAAAATAATTATGGCCGCAATACTGACATTTATCCCAAAACGCAGCCAACCAACTGAAAATGTATATTGAAACGGTATCGTCATCATGCTGTTTACAGTACTTCCTAAGACCAAAAACTTCATAATGGGTCCCGCTTGCTTCGCAATTTCCGGGTTCCTTGTCCAGGCGAGAATGATATCATCTGAGAAAATGAAGAGGCTTACACCAAGGGGGATTATTATAAAGGCCACTAACTGACAGGATGAATGAAACAATTCCAAAAGTTTTATTTGATTCTCTTTGCTTAGAAGCTCCGTTATACGGGGGAAAACAGCTGCGGTAACAGGATATAGAACCATCGACAGAGCGCCGGCGACAGTAGCTGCCAATGTGTAATACCCAAAGTCAGTCAGAGTCACCAGTTTACTTAAAATAACCTTATCGGCCTGCATTAGTATAACGGTCAAAACAGTTATACCGGTAATCCCCATGGCATAACGGCCAGAACGACTGATAGCTTCCTTGTCAAAGCGGGGTTTGCTTTCTGCCAGGGGAAGGTGTTTCCACAAGTACCTGCGAAAAAAAAAAAGTTGAAGACAGCTTAAAAATATCTGCCAGTAAAGAAAAGCGACGATAGTAGGGGAAATGAACCATAATATAAAGATTGCCCCAACAGCTTTCAAAGTCGCGATCACTACAGTTATCACATTTAATGAAACTTGCTTTTGCAGGCCCATCAGTCCACCCTGATACAAACTCCCCGGAAATTGAACTGCAAAGTTGATAGCCATTAGGATGAACGCTGTAACTATTGTATCAGTTGACATTTTCTCTGTCTTTACCCAGTGTGCGGCAAAAAACCAGGAAGCAATGATGAGGATTAAAGCAAGCAGTATAGAAATGCCGAGATAAAAAGCCTCCATGGTAAAAACGAGGTTATTCATATATTGGCTGTGACCTTTTGCCCCGTTGAATTTAGCAAGCTCCCGGTTTAGGGTAGTGGATAACCCCATATCTAATAATCCAAGCAAAAACTGAAAAGTCGCGAATACACCTAATAAACCGTATGCTTCAATACCAATAAAATGAATGTATACAGGAACAAAAACGATCCCTATAAGACTTGTCCAAAATCTACCGATAAAGTTGGCAGCAATATTCTTCTTAAGTGAAGCCATTAATGTTGTTCAATCAAATAAAATCGACACTCAAAATAATCTTTCATTCTTTAACGCATTGAAATGCTGCGAATGATACTTCCACTAATCCGCCACCGGAAGAAACTCTCTTTCAGATTTATGCAGTAATAACTTAGGGCTATAATCATATACGATCCTGAAGATTTCATTTTGAACCAAAGTTTCATCAGTAATTGCAAGAAGATTAAACCCATGTGGTGGTCCCTGGATATATGTTCGTTCAACAGGCAATAATTCAACTTTCATTCCGGTTGTATCCATATTATTATGAAAATCCCTGATTGAATACACCTTATATCCCAAAGCTCTCATAAATCTTATAGAATCAGAATTTTCCAGTCCATTACTCCAGTCATTATGAAGACTATGATTTTCAAAAATAACTATAGGTTTACTGGTCGAAAGGATCTGAACCGATCCTTCAAGAACTTTCATTTCTCCTCCTTCAACATCGATCATGATCAATTCCACCTGGCTAATATTACTCCGACTCAAATAGTCATCCAACGAAAGCGTATCAATATAATTCTTTGCATCATCAGAAGCCGGAATAGTGCTGGCTAAAGCATCTTCACCTTCAAATGTGAGTTTTTCACCGCTTTTAGACCAAAGAGCTTGCCTATTTATCCTGAGATTCGTTATGTTGTTCAGTTCTGCATTTTCTTCAATAAGTAAACAATTAACCGCATTAGGTTCAAACGTATGGCATACACCCGTCCCTTTTATTCCTTCGGCAACAATTAATGCATGATCTCCAAAGTAAGCTCCTCCAATAATTACATTTTTTGCACCTTTAGAAAAATGTTGAAGAACTTTAGTTGTTTGGGGCTCCCAGACATGATTAGGTGTCTGGGGATTGGAAAGTAAAAACTCCCTTGCAATTTTGGAATTATAAACGAACTTTATTTTTAAACCATTCTCCAGACCTTTAATAAAGACCATCCCCTTAAATACCTCATCTGCTATCAGACCTGAAAACGTATCCCTGATATTTTTTTGCGGATATCCCATTCCCTTTTCCAAATCCATCAGCGACTTAATAAACCTATCTGTAAGCACCGGATCGTCTTGCAATGATTTTTGAATTCGTTCTAAGCTAAGCATGATATAATTATTTTATTCGTCTCAAGAACCCACCCCCGAAAGCCTCTGTAATCAGCAGCTTATCTGTAATGAATTCATCCTTAATAAAATCATCGTTTTCTCTTAAAAAAGTTTCCATCGCTGTATAAGGATTATCCCCGACATCCCATGGGCGGTTTTCGGTATAATATCCCTTAGGAAAAAATTCAATCAATGTATCTGGCAGAATTATATACGAATTAAGAGATACCAATGGCGCATACAAACGTAATTCCTCCAGCACGTGCTGATGCGTATGATTAGAATCCAGACAAACCATTACATTCTTATATCCTTTTGCAAAATCGGCAATTTGCCGAACAATTTCCGGGGAAACAGATGACCCTTCAAGCATAGTAATACGTTTCATCATTGGGTGCTTTTCAATTTCTTCACGGTTATGCTTCCGGATATCAATATCCACCGCGATCACTTTGCCGTCATTGCCTAACAATTCGAGCATGGAGGCAGAAAAAATAATAGAACCTCCATGTGCTATACCCGTTTCAATGATAAGGTCTGGCTTTACCTGCCATATTACTTCCTGCAACGCTATGATATCTTGCGGAAATTTTATGATGGGTCTGCCCATCCACGAAAAATTGTAGATATACTTATGCTTATCTGCCTGGAGCATCCATTGCAGCGACTTATCTTTCAGATCTTTGTCATACTTCATTCCTTCTATGTCCCGCAGGCGCTCTTCTTTAAATTGTTGAACTGGATTCATATTGTTTTTGATTTTTCTAAATAAATAAATATTTCGTTGATCGCTGCCGACAGGGTGAACTCCTCACTTTCCGTAAACCCTAACTTGTATAATTCCTGAAGGCTGACACTGAATGAATTCTTTTTTACAGGCGTATTACCCGAAACCTCTACCACTCCTTCTTTACCATATCTTTCTTTATAAACACTGCTGACCATTCCGGCAACTTCAAGAATTGAAAAATTCTGAGACGAGGCTATATTATAAATATCGAAGCCTTTTCCGGGAGCTTTCAGAATCTTATCCAGGGACCTCCCAATGTTTTCCAGGTTCACGAAATTCCGGGTCTGTTTGCCTGATGATTTTAATACTATTTTGCCGGTGTCTCTTATTTCCTTACAAAAACAGCCGGGGACTAATGTCCACCTGTCAATGAACCGCGTGCTGAAGCCACCATAGACATTTGACGGCCGCAAAACTATTCCGTCTATTCCTTTCTCTCTTGCATACATTTCCACATATTGTTCTCCGAAAATATGGTTCAATCCGTAATCGTTTTGGCATCTCACGGGCGTGCTCTCGTCAATTTCTCCTTCCAGGTCCGTACCATACACCTGGAATGTTGAAAAGAACAGCAATTTTGGAATGCCTTTCTTAACGCATAAGTCAAGAACATTTCTTGTCCCAATAGTCGAAAGCCGGATTCCCTCATCAATTTTCCTGGACAGGATATCGTTCGACGTGGCTGTATGTATAACGGCGTCTACAGCGGGAATTTCAAAACTTTCAAATGCTTTGCTGTTCAATACATCCAATTCAACAGTATAAAACTCCTGCCGGTTAACAGGTGGAATTTTAGTAGTGTCCCTTGCTGCGGCAACTACACTATAACCTTGCCTGATAAAAAAGTTACAAAGATAGGAACCGATAAAACCGCTGGCCCCTGTTATTAAAATAGTCATACGGTGACTCCCGCAAAAGAAGTCGAATTTATCAGAGGAATATTAAGATCCTTATCTGAGATTTTGTTTACTGGTAGCTTCCATTCAATCCCTGCCTCAACATCATTATAGCGGATACCGCCTTCCGAGTCCCTGTTATAAGGACTTGATACCATATAAATAATTTCAGCATAATCGGTAAGGGCCTGGAATCCATGAGCAAATCCTTTGGGAATATACAGAGCTTTCTTGTTTTCATCACTCAGCTCAATGCCAAACCACTGTAAGAAAGTAGCTGATCCTTTACGAATATCGACGATTACATCGAAGATCTTTCCTTTCACACATTTCACCAGTTTTACCTCCGCATGTGGCGGGTATTGAAAATGCATTCCGCGTATACTGCCGGTGCCGTATGTTCCTGATTGATTACA
>JANWHX010000053.1 GCA_025450235.1 Chitinophagaceae bacterium
CTGCCATTGATTCATCTTTTTCTCCATTTTGCCTACTAACAAAACGATATCCAACACCTGATTCGGTAAGAAGATACTCGGGTCTGTTGGGATCGTCTTCAATTTTTTTCCTGATCTGCGCAATAAAGACTCTTAAATATTGCGATTGATTAATAAACCCGGGCCCCCAAACTGCCCTTAACAGGTACTGATGAGTCAATACTTTGCCATCATTCTTCGCAAATAGCGCCAGCAGGCTATATTCTGTCGTGGTGAGTTTAATTAATTCGCCTTTTTTCTTTACGGTCCTTGACTGGAGGTCAATTTGTAAATCTTCCGAATTTATAATGGGTTCATTATCTTCCTGTGCGGAACTTCTCAATGAAGATCTTATTCTCGCTAACAGTTCACCCGTGCGCCAGGGTTTGGAAAGATAATCATTAGCTCCTCTGTCCAGGGCTTTAATTATCACATCTTCGCTATTTTGTACGGAAAGAATGATTATCGGGTTGGTATGCCATTGCCTTAATTCCTGTAAAACAATAAGGCCGTCTTTATCGGGCAGGCCAAGGTCAAGAATGATCAGGTCCGGTGGATGATTAGAAGCCATAATAATACCTTCTTTTGCAGTGGCAGCATGGGTAACCGTATAGTTATTTGCCCGTAAAGTGATCTCCAGGAGTTTCCGGATCTGTTCCTCGTCGTCTATAATTAATATTTCAGCCTTGTTCATCTGTTATACTTTTAAATGCGATATCTCACACGGGATCTCAATTGTAAATTTTGATCCCCCCGTGGAAACATTTTTTAAACTCACATTTCCCTTTAGTACTTCAGTAAATCCTTTCACAATCGATAAACCCAACCCTGTTCCGCCGGCTTTGGAATTATTAAGGCGGTAAAATTTATCAAACACATTTTCTATTTCATCTTCCGGGAATCCATCACCATCGTCTTCAATGATCAGTTGTAAAATATCAGCATGAATGATGGCAGCTATATTTATCATACTGTTATCTTTTGTATAAAGGCAGGCATTATTCAGTAAATTATAAATAACCTGCTCAAGCATCATCTTATCAGTTTTAACAAGAGGGATATCAGGATTTATATTGATCGTTATTTTTTGCGCTATTTTATTCTGCTCAATTTTTTTTACCGTGGAATAAACCAGTTCGTTTATATCACACCAGTCCTTTTTTGGTTTGATAACACCCGATTCAAGCCGGGACATGTTTAATAAATTTTCTACCTGCTGATTTAACCGGAAAGAAGCCTTGGCAATTTCGGAGACCAGTTGATCTTTATTTTCCTTTGTGAGATTGTCATTCTTGGATTGTAAGTTATCCGTCGCCGCTATAATAGTTGAAATAGGTGTTCTTAGTTCATGCGATAACGAGTGTAATAAGGTATCATAAAGCTTAAGCGTATTAGCCTTTTCTTCCTTTTTCCTCGATGCTTTTTCAACCTGCCTGATCTTGTAAGTGAGCGCAGCATTGATCAGGGCGATCACGAAATACATGATAAAGAGAATAACATCTTCTGTTGTGCTAACGTGGAATGTAAAACGCGGGGGAATAAAAAAATAGTTCCAGATAAAAGCGCTGAGTATTGCGGCAAGGAGCACGGGGAATATGTCAAAGGAAATAGCAATAAGTGAAACAGTCAGCAGCAATATGAAAGCAACAACCCGGTATCCAAGGAAAGGGGCAATACCATAGCAAACGCCGGACACTGCCAATACAAGCAATAAGCTGATTACATATTGTTCCCGCTGATTAATTCGGGTAGTAAAAATCCCGGTCATTTGATGGAAATATAAAACAAATGTAGGATGCCTTGTATAAGGAAAAAGCAAAAAGCCGAGTTGGCGTATAAAGATTTTATAAAGATTTGATCTGTTGACGCTCCTTTTCTACGACTTTATTGTCCGCTGTTCTACATTTGTTTCTTCTCTATTATACTCATTTAATGTCTTCACAGAATAAAGTATCCTTTGCCGGACTTCTCATAGCATTAGGAATTATCTATGGTGATATCGGCACTTCTCCTTTATATGTTTTAAATGCGATCACCAGCGGCAAAACGATTACGGCGGAACTTGTGATAGGGTCCCTATCGTTAATAATCTGGACGCTGACACTTCAAACGACTATTAAATATGTTATCCTGACACTCAATGCGGATAACCGGGGAGAGGGCGGGATTTTTTCATTATTTGCACTGGTGAGGCGTAGAAAGAAATGGCTGGTTTTACCCGCTATGTTAGGAGGCGCCGCTTTATTAGCCGATGGCATGATCACTCCACCGATTTCTGTAACCTCTGCGGTTGAAGGTTTAAAACAAATCCCGGTTTTATCAAACGTAACCCAACCTACTATTGTCGGTATTGTTATTGGCATTCTTACTATCCTTTTTTTCATTCAACAATTTGGAACAGAATTTATCGGGAAATTTTTCGGACCGATAATGGCCGTTTGGTTTACTATGCTTTTGGTATTAGGCGCCCTTCACGTAGCAGATGATCTCATGATCTTTAAAGCATTTAATCCTTATTACGGGATAAAATTATTGATAGAGTATCCTCACGGATTTTATATCCTGGGAGGAGTTTTTTTATGTACCACCGGTGCAGAAGCGCTTTATTCTGATTTAGGCCATTGCGGTAAATGGAATATCAGGCATTCCTGGATATTTGTAAAGACCTGTTTGATCATTAATTACCTGGGCCAAGGCGCATGGCTGCTTAGCCATTACAAGGGAAAAGCTATAACTGCGGAGATGATCAACTCGGGGTTTAATCCTTTTTACGGAGTTATGCCCGACTGGTTTTTATATTTTGGAATTGCCATTGCTACCGGTGCTGCTATTATAGCCAGCCAGGCATTGATCTCCGGTTCTTTTACATTAATAAGCGAGGCGATAAGATTGAATTTGTGGCCGAAATTACGCATCCAATATCCCACCGAAGCAAAGGGCCAGCTATACATTCCTGCTATAAATTTCATACTTTTTGCAGGATGTTTGGGAATTGTACTTTATTTTCAAAAAGCGGCAAACATGGAAGCTGCATACGGACTGGCTATTACTTTATGCATGATTGCAACTTCCATACTTTTTGCCAATTACCTGGTGATCAAAAGAACAAAATCCGTTCTTGTTTATTTGTATTTAATTGTATTCTTAATTATTGAGATTAGTTTTCTATTTGCCAATATTCAAAAATTCCCTCATGGTGGTTATGTAGCGCTGATCGTTGGCGGTTTCTTATTCCTGGTGATGTATACCTGGTTTAAAGCAAGGAAAATAAAGAACAGGTACATTGAATTTGTAAGGCTTGAACACTATATTCCGAAAATACAGGAATTGAGCAATGACCGTTCAGTCCCCAAATATGCCACGCATTTAGTATACCTTACAAGTGCTGATAACCCAAAAGAAATTGAACATAAAATAATTTATTCAATACTTAACAGAAAGCCCAAGCGGGCCGATATTTATTGGTTCGTACATGTTGATACATTGGATAATCCTTACACGGTTGAATACAAGGTTGAGCACATTATTCCCAATGATATTATCCGGATAGATTTCAGATTGGGGTTTCGGGTAGCCACCCGGATTAATCTTATGTTCAGAAAAGTAGTTGAGGATTTGGTGGCCAATAAAGAAGTAAATGTTATTAGTCGTTATGAAAGTTTGGCAAGCAGCAATACGGTGGGCGATTTTGAGTTCCTTGTCATGGAAAAATATTTGAGCCAGGACAGCGAGCTTCCTTTTATCGAACGGGTGATCATGAAACTCTATTTCTGGCTGAAAGATATCAGCCTTTCAGAAGAAAAGGGTTTTGGACTCGACCCAAACAATGTAACCGTTGAAAAATTTCCCTTAATGGTGGGTACTACTCCTAAACTCAGGCTTAAAAGGGTTGACGATTGAGTTTGACCGATTTTCTTCTCTAATTTTAGTTCTCTTATGCCAGGCAATATTCTGATTATAGATGATGAGGAACAGTTGCGCAAGCTGCTTTCAAGAATAATTTCTTTGGAAGGTTTTACCGCTGCAGAGGCGGGAACTTTAAAGGCTGCAACAGAGTTATTGAAACGTCAGCACGCCGATGTGGTGTTATGCGATGTAAGGCTGCCTGATGGTAACGGGGTTGAATTTGTAAAAACTGTTAAGAAGAATTTTCCCTCTATCGAAATCATTTTGCTTACAGCATACGGCAATGTCACAGATGGCGTGCAGGCGATAAAGAATGGGGCATTTGATTACATTATCAAAGGAAATGATAATGACCGGATCATTCCGTTATTGTACCAGGCTATTGATAAAGTAAAAGCCAATAGAGGATCAGCCGTTAAGATAAGAGAAAAGGGTACGTTTGGCTTCGAAGATATCCTTGGTAGCAGCCCTGCTATTAAAGAAGCAATTAAAGTTGCCAAAAGAATTGCCCCGACTGATGCAAATGTTTTGCTGCTGGGTGAAACGGGAACAGGAAAAGAAGTTTTTGCCAATGCTATTTATTCCGGGAGCAAGCGTTCAAAAAATTCCTTTGTCGCTATTAATTGCAGCGCTTTTCCAAAAGATTTATTAGAAAGTGAATTGTTTGGTCATAAGGCCGGGGCTTATACCGGCGCCACCAAAGATAAAAGGGGGTTGATCGAGCTTGCAGATAGCGGCACTTTGTTTCTGGATGAGATAAGCGAAATGAATATTGACCTGCAGGCAAAACTGTTACGAGTGATAGAGACAGGAGAATTTATAAAAGTCGGTGATGAAAAAACAAGTAAGGTTAATGTAAGGATCATCGCTGCAGGTAATCGTGAACTGAAAAAAGAAATTGAGGAAGGACATTTCAGGAAAGATCTTTATTACAGGTTGAATGTATTCTCTATTGAACTACCTCCATTGCGTGACCGGGTTGAAGATATTCCTGTTTTGGCTGAACATTTTTTGTTGTCGTTCGGATCGAGAGAAAATAAGCAAGGTTTATCTATGAGTAAAGAAGCTTTGCAATTGATGCAACATTATTCATGGCATGGAAATATCCGGGAATTAAGAAATGTAATCGAAAGGGCGGTTATTTTAGCCGATGGAAATAAGATCCTACCGGAACATCTGCCTTATGAAATACAAAGGCAAAGTGATACATCTGCAGATAGTCTCACGATATCTTCTGTAGAAAGAAAACATATAGAAAAAGTATTGCAACATACCAAAGGCAATAAAACAAAGGCTGCCGAATACCTGGGAATTGGATTAACCACACTTTACAGAAAGATGGAAGAATACCATATCGCCAAATGATTCTTTCCAATTTGAAAAGATACCCTTTCATTTTGAAAGGGTTTTTTGTTCCCTCTGGCATAAGTTTCAAACAATCAGTTGTATAAACTGCTGTGCAACAAAGCTTTCAGCATGTTATCTTATGTCTGAGCAAACAGGCATCCCGTTTGGCAACCTGTCAGCATGAAAGAAGAAAATTCAGAATCAGGACGAGTAAGACTGATTATAGCATTAAGCATCGTTATCTTTTACGTTGGCTCAATGTTGACAGGACTAATACTGCATTATTTAAAATAAAAATGGACGCGAAATGAAGAAGAATGGGGAATCAAGGCTTGGGGACGAAGCGCCAAGACTTAAAGATTTTGTGATAGTGGTTCTTGTTGTTTTAGCCATTATTGCTTTTTCCTGGATCGCCTGGTTCAAGTTTGGATGGTTTCATTAAGTGATGAATATCATAAGAACCGCTCATAAGGGTCATTAGTTACCGTATTATGCGTCATGATATTTACATATGGTTGAAATGAGAAATACAAGAGATACTATCATTATAGTGCTGGTGTGGTTGATAGCGGCTGCATTAGTGTACATGGTGTTCGTTAAGTCCAGGTTTTTCTTCAGATAATATTTTAAAAAATAAAACAATGCTTACACTCATCCTTTATTTAGCCGGAATAGCCGCGTTTGCACTATTCTACAAATTCATTGACTGGTTTGAAAAAATTTAACCGGGTCTGACCGTCCCGGTCTGACCCATAAACCCGAATTATGACATTACTATTCATCATCTCTATCCTGGTTTTTATTTACCTGTGCTATGTACTGGTAAAACCGGAAAAATTCTAATCATTACAAACTGATTTTTTATGAACACAGAAATCTTAGGTATTATTCTCATGTACGGCCTTACCGTTGCGCTGGCCATTCCATTAGGCCGGTATATAGGCAAGGTATACGAAGGAGAAGGAACCTGGCTGGACCGTTTGCTCAATCCGGTTGACAAAATGTTTTATAAACTTGGCGGAATTGATCCCAGGAAGGAAATGAACTGGAAGCAACATTTAAAAGCACTGCTTATTATCAACCTGATTTGGTTCATTATTTCGATGCTTGTACTAATGAATATGAGTTGGCTGCCACTGAACCCGGATGGAAATCCATCTATGACGGCAGACTTGGCTTTTAATACCTCAACAAGCTTTGTAACCAATACCAACCTGCAGCACTATTCAGGTGAGTCTGGGCTTTCTTATCTAGGTCAATTGATATTGATGCTCTGGCAATTCATCAGTGCCGGAACAGGTATGGCGATCTGCGCTATGGTGTTTAAGGCAATGAAAGCAAAACAAGCTGATCAGCTTGGTAACTTTTACAGTAACCTCGTAAGATCCTGCACAAGAATATTGTTGCCTTTAGCTATTGTAGTTGCATTGATACTTGCCTTCAACGGTACGCCGATGAATTTTGAAGGGAAAGCACAATACGTTTCCATGCAGGGTGACACAGTGAATGTAAGCCGCGGACCTGCTGCTGCCATGGTTGCGATTAAACAATTAGGAACAAACGGTGGTGGTTATTATGGCCCCAACTCTGCCCATCCATTAGAGAACCCGAATTACATCACCAATATTGTTGAGAACCTGAGCATCCTTTTAATTCCTATTGCCATGGTGTTTGCATTGGGCTATATAATTAAGAGAAGAAAATTTGCCTGGATGGTTATGGCAGTAATGACGGTTGGATTTTTACTACTGCTGTTTAATGCTGTATATAATGAGATGAATGGCAATCATGAGATCGCAAAGATGGGCATTTCACAGCCACTGGGAAGTATGGAGGGAAAGGAAGTCCGCTTTGGCCCGGCTGCGTCTGCTACATGGGGAGTAAGTACAACGGTTACATCAAACGGATCTGTAAACTCCATGCATGACAGTTTCACGCCTCTTGCCGGTATGAGCTCATTGCTGGGTATGATGGTCAATTCATTTTACGGCGGTGTAGGTGTCGGCTACCTGAACTTTTACATATTCATCATCATTGCTGTTTTTATCGGAGGTTTAATGGTTGGGAGAACTCCTGAGTTTTTAGGAAAAAAAGTCGAAGCGAAAGAAATGAAGATCGCAGCGATCATTGCCTTGCTTCATCCACTGCTTATTCTCGCAGGTACTGCATTATCATCTTATATCTATGCACACAACCCAACAGAATATGCTGGCTGGTTGAATAATCCCGGCAATCACGGCTTCAGCGAAATGTTGTATGAATTTACTTCTTCGTCTGCAAATAATGGAAGTGGATTTGAAGGCCTCGGTGATAATACACCTTTCTGGAACATTGCCTGTGGTACTGTTATGCTGATCGCAAGATTTTTACCCATCATCGGGCCGGTAGCTATTGCAGGCATCTTAGCAAAGAAGAAATATATACCGGAAAGTGCGGGAACCTTGAAAACAGATACCACCACATTTGGCATCATGGTATTTGCCGTGATATTCATAGTAGCGGCATTAAGTTTCTTCCCGGCATTGACACTGGGGCCAATCGCAGAGTTCTTTGGAATGAAATAGTCAATGGTCAATAGTGAATAGTCAATGCACAGGCTCCAAAATTCACTATTCAAGAAATACAAAACTTATTTAAAATAAAAGGTCATGTCAGTACATAGAAGAAAACACGGATTATTTGAAGCCTCATTAGTGAGAGAAGCGATCGGGCAATCTTTTACCAAGCTGAA
>JANWHX010000054.1 GCA_025450235.1 Chitinophagaceae bacterium
GACAGAGCAGGGGTCACATAAAAATGGAACGTTAGCTCAGTTGGTTCAGAGCACTACTTTGACAGAGTAGGGGTCACTGGTTCGAGCCCAGTACGTTCCACCTTTCATAACTTATTGCTCCCTTCCCCGGATTCTTTATTTCGTAGATCTACAAAATGTACCTGCAATTGACGCCAAAACTGGTCGAATTATACCGGTAACATTTGTTCCCGATAGCAATCTGGATGATTCAGTCCGCCGCGCCGGATTGACAGAGCAGCGGTCATTGGTTCGAGCCCGGCACGTTCCACTTCTTTTACATTTTCCTGGCTATCACCTGGCTACTTCCGGCAAGACTGGCCTTTTTAGCTGATCATACTCGCAAGAATGTTACCAGAGATTTTCCCCCCGCATCTGCATGAATTTTTCAATAAGTTGGGCCGTTGGGGAGAGCATTTATTTCCACATCGGTAATTTATGCTACTAGGTGAATGATGAGCGCTGAGAAATACACAAGTAATCGTAAAAATCATATAGCAAGCCGCGAAGAATTACCTGAAAGATTTCATAAACAGCTTTTCAACTATTCCCCTAAATCTTCCATTCGCGAATCTCATTTGCCCATTCCGACCGGTATGGTGTCGTAATACGGATATAATTATCCGTGTACCCCTCCATCATTCCGTTCTTCTTATGATTTTCAAATAATACATTACGGGTTTGCCCGGTATGTTGCCCGATAAAGTATTGCATCTTCATGTATGAAAGATTGCGGAGTGTTTTGTTTCTTTCATGACGGACATTCATTGGCACAACAGGTTTCAATGTCAATGCACGCGTATTATCTCTTTCAGAATAAGTGAATACATGGAGATATGAAATATCCAATGCATGAAGAAAGTCGAATGTTTCCTGGAAATCTTCTTTTGTCTCCCCCGGGAAACCCACGATCACGTCCACGCCGATAGCACAATGCGGCATTAATGTTTTTATCAGCTTCACTCTTTCAGTATACAATTCTCTTTTATAGCGCCGGCGCATTAACCCTAATATCTTGTTACTGCCGCTTTGTAAAGGAATATGAAAATGCGGCATGAAGGTATCGCTATTGGCCACAAATTCAATGATCTCATTCGTCAAAAGATTTGGTTCAATCGATGAAATGCGATAACGTTCAATCCCTTCTATCTTTTCTAGTTCTCTTATTAAGGTAAAAAAGTTTTCTTCTTTAGGGTTCTTTCCTAAATCCCCCCTTTGGGGGGTGGGGGGGCTAAAGTCTCCCAAATTCACCCCCGTCAACACAATCTCTTTCACACCCTGACCGGCCAGGAGGCTGGCGTTCTTCACTACATTATTTATACTATCACTCCTGCTCTTACCCCTTGCCATCGGTATCGTGCAAAAGGAACAATTATAATCACATCCATCCTGCACCTTCAAAAAAGTCCTTGTTCGGTCATTAACGGACCAGGAAGAATGAAAACCCGATACTTCTTCAATATCGCAACTGCAGATCTTTGATGAATCACCCTTTGAGAGTTCACGAATATGCCGGGCGATGTTAAATTTTTCCGCAGCGCCCAATACTAAGCTTACGCCCGGAATTTCGGCTATCTCTTTAGGTTTTAATTGGGCATAACAACCCGTTATCACCACAAAACTTTCGGGGGATTTTCTTTGAATGCGTCTCACAATCTGCCGGCACTCCTTGTCGGCGTTGTCTGTGACGGAACAGGTATTGATCACATACACGTCTGCCCGGTCATCAAACTCTTTTTTTTCAAAACCTTCACTCTCCAAAAGGCGGGACAGCGAAGATGTTTCTGAGAAATTGAGCTTACAACCAAGGGTATGAAAGGCTACTGTCCGGGATTCCGCCATAAGGCGGCAAAGGTAACTGATTAGTTGATCGGTTGGATAGCTATCGGTTCCGTAAACCCATACCCGGCCGACAAGTCAGTCAATCAAGCATTCAACTAATCAACCAAATCACTACTTTTAGCCAAATCTTTATAAATGAATAAGAAATGGTATCCTTTTGTCCTGATCGCGGTACTGGGGATCGCTCTTTTATTTATAAAGAATTGCGGGGGAAGTAACAAAAAGTCAGAGATAACGACCAATGATAAAATCAAGGATCCGGCTTCAGATGTTAACCGAAACCGTGGATTCGACCGGCGAATTTCATATATAGAATACACTGCACATGCCAAATGCAGGATGAATTGCCGGCATATTTCGCAGGCTGAAGTGCAAGAGATCATGCAGGAAGGCAAGATCAATTATAATAAGACGGACGTAAGCGCAAGACCGTGCCCGGCTTATGCATTGGAAGGGACCACCAAAGATGATCAGCGGGTACGGATCGTCTTTGGGCAATGCGACCTGAAGACTAAAGTGATAACAGTTATTGATCTCAATAAAGATTGGAGCTGTGATTGCCCCGGTGATGATGATAAATATAAAAACCGGAACTGATGCGCATTTTGCTAAAGCCCTTCCAATGGATCTATTTTATCTATGCGGCTATCACGTTCTTGGCTGTTATGCTCCTGATCTTTCCATTCGTCTTTATGGCCAGTTTCTTCGGACGTATCAGGGGCGGAAACATGGTGATGCGGCTATGCCGTTTATGGGCTGATACCTGGTTTGCGTTGGTATTTATTTATTTCAAAAAGATTTATGAGGTCCCGCACGATAAAACAAAAGCTTACATCTTTGTAAGCAATCATATTTCTTTTCTCGACGCGGCCATTATTCCGAAAGTTTATCGCCAGCCTATCAGGCCGCTTGCAAAAGTGGAGATGGGTAAGATACCTGTATTTGGATTTATTTACCGCAATGCCACTGTGACGGTTGATAGAAGCAGTACAGGAAACAGGGCGGAAAGTGTGAGGATCCTGCAGTCAGTAATCAAGAAAGGAATTTCAGTGCTGGTATTTCCGGAAGGAACTTTCAACATGACCAATCAACCATTAAGTGAATTTTATGATGGCGCATTCCGGGTCGCTATTGAAACTCAAACGCCGATTAAACCTGTTTTGATAGTTGATTCCTACAACAGGATGAACTATAAAAGTATTTTTTCACTAAATCCGGGCCGATGCCGTATCATCTACCTGGATGAAATACCTGTTGGGGGACTAACCCTGGGTGATATGGCCAAACTAAAGGACAGGGTATTTGTTATTATGGAGAACAAACTAAAAGAATATAAAGCGGCGTGGATCAAACGAGAGGTGTGAGTGGTGAGTGGTGAGTGGTGAGTGGTGAGTGGTGAGTGGTGAGTGGTGAGTAGAGAGAGTTGATAGTCGGGCTGATAGAAATTATATAAAAGAAAATTAATTGTACGCGGAAATAATCATACCTCTTGCTCTTCCAAAGAACTATACGTGGGCAATCCCGGAGACGTTGCAGGATTCCATACATATTGGTTGCCGTGTTGAGGTAAACCTGGGTAAGAACAAAAAATATGCGGGTATCATAAAAAGAGTGCACGGCGATAAGCCGGAATTTTTTGAACCAAAGTATATCTTGAATTTGTTGGATCCCGAACCCGTGGTCTTTGAGCAGCAATTAAAATTGTGGGAATGGATAGCCTCCTATTACATGTGTTCTGAAGGTGAGGTGATGGCGGCTGCATTGCCGTCACATTTTAAGTTGTCGAGTGAAACGATATTGGTCTTCAATACTGAATACGGGGATGATTTCTCTGCATTGGATCATGATGAATTCATGGTAGCTGAGGCTTTGCTGATAAAAAAAGAGCTAAAACTGGCCGAGGTACAGCAGATACTGGACTCTTCACACGTATATCCTGTGATCAGCCGACTGATCTCAAAAAAAGTTTGTTATGTATGGGAAGCATTGAAGCAGGGGTATGCGCCGAAAAAAGAAACCTACGTGCTGCTTAATCCGCAGTTTGATAATGAAGACGAGCTATCCAGGCTATTGAATGAAGATAAGAAACTGCAAAGGGCTGAAAAGCAAATGGAACTTTTGTTAAGCTATCTGCATTTAATGAAAACGGAGGGTGAAGTAACTAAATCGACGCTATTAAAAAAATCAGGCGCCTCTGAATCGCAACTGAAGGGGCTTGTCGATAAAAAGATACTGTTGATAGAAAAAAGAAATATTGACCGGCTTCAGTATTTGCCGAAAGATATAAGGATCGATTTTGAATTAACAGCGGATCAGCAAACCGCGTTTTCAAAAGTAAAGGAGTCGTTTGGGTCAAAACAGGTTTGTTTGCTGCATGGAGTTACCTCAAGTGGCAAAACTCTTGTTTATATAAAGTTGATTGAAGAGATGATCAGGCAGGGCAAACAGGTATTGTATTTATTACCCGAGATCGCACTTACGTCGCAGATCATTCGTCGTTTGCAGAAACATTTTGGGGGTTATATTGGTATCTATCATTCCAGGTTTACCCAGAATGAAAGGGTGGAGATTTGGAATAAAGTAAAGAATGGAGAACTGAAAATTGTCCTGGGAGCAAGATCTGCCGTATTTCTTCCATTTACTGACCTGGGACTGGTGATTTGTGATGAAGAACACGATTCTTCGTTCAAACAGTATGACCCTGCACCCCGGTATAATGGAAGAGACGCGGGGGTGTATTTTGCTTCGTTATTCGGGGCGAAAGTTCTATTAGGCAGCGCTACGCCTTCCCTGGAAAGTTATCACAATGCCGTTAGTGGAAAATATGGTTTGGTGGAATTGAAACAACGATTTGGAGATGTTCATTTACCCACTATTGAATTTGTCGATCTGAAAACCATTGAACGAAAAGACAAAACAAAAGTTATTTTGTCGCCTCCATTGATAGATGCAATTAAGAATGTAATTGCAAAGAACAAACAGGTTATCCTTTTTCAAAACAGGCGCGGGTATTCTCCTTACCAGGTTTGTAGTGTTTGCGGATGGATCCCCCAGTGCAAATACTGTGATGTATCATTGACTTTTCATAAGCTCACCAATAAGCTGATTTGTCATTATTGCGGCACGACGTACCAGCCGTTAACCACCTGCCTTGCCTGTGGTAGTCACGATTTTGTTCAAAGAAATTTTGGGACGGAAAAAATAGAGGAACAATTGCAGGAGGCTTTCCCGGATGCAAAAGTAGCGCGAATGGACGTCGACAGTGTGCGGGGCAAGAATGCTCATGATGCATTAATTCAGCAATTCGAACAGGGACGGACAGAGATATTGGTAGGTACACAAATGGTGGTTAAAGGCCTGGACTTTGATAATGTCGACCTGGTGGGAATATTAGATGCTGATGGATTGTTAAGCTTCGCCGATTTCAGGGTTAATGAACGGGCTTTTCAACTCATGGAGCAGGTTAGTGGGAGAGCTGGCCGAAAAGAAGCCGGAAAGGTATTGATACAGGCAATGAATCCTAAGCATCCTGTTTTACAATTTGTACAACAACATAATTATAAGGGAATGTTTGAAGAAGAATTGGTGAAGCGAAAGCAGTTTTCGTATCCACCATTTTCCCGGTTGATATTGCTGACATTTAAACACAAGATCAGGGAAATCGTTGAATCTGCGGGGTACGAATTTGGCAATGCATTAAAAAATAGATACGGTAATTATCTTGTTGGCCCCGCAGAACCGGTTATCAATCGCATCCGCAACCAGTTTTTAATTGAACTATTATTAAAACTTCCCAGAGACAGTAAAATGATCGCTCAATGTAAAAAAGACTTGCTTGAACAAATTGGCATTCTTCGTAATGAAAAAAGGTACAGGAGTGTTGTGATTGTACCCGATGTAGACGTGGTGTAAATTTTTTCTGAAGAAAAACGTTTCGAATAATTCGATATAAATCCCCTGTCTGCCGAACAGGCAGGGAAATCCCAAACCTGAAATCCGAAAAAGTCTTCCATCGGGGTCGGATTTTTCGAATTTCGGATTTCTTTTTTCGAATTTATTTGGAACTTGTTTCTTGGAACTTAAGTTGAAACTTACCTGACATTGCCCTAAGATGAAGTGCTGACTAATTCAAATTAGCATCTATGTAGTACGTAGCTTTTCCAGCAATTCCGCTTTATTTGATTTTGATACAGGGATATTGACGCCGTTAATATTTATGTTGTTGTCAGTAAGCTGGTTTATTTTTTTGATATTGACAATATAGGATCGGTGTACTTTCAGGAAATTTGTTTTGCATACGGTATCTTCAACTGCCCTTAGGGTACTGTGTGTTATATAAGTTTTATCCGGAGTTACATATTTCACATAGTCCCCCATGCCTTCAACATATAAAATGTCATCATAATCAATGCGCACATAATCACCGTTGCTCTTAATAACAATATCTCTTTTTTCGCCTGGGGCGGGTTTGTTTTTATAGGATTCTTCAGCTTTGTTCAATGCATCAATAAAGCGATTATAGTCAACCGGCTTTTTTAAGAAGTCCGTGACATTGTATTCAAATGCTGTAAAAGCGTAGTCGGTTTTGGACGTGGTCATGATGACTTCAGGCAGATTGGAGAGGTGGTCGAGCATCTGGAAGCCATTAATCCCGGGCATTTCCACATCCAGGAATATTAGCTCCACCTCATTGCTTTCGAGGTACAAAATGGCATCAGTAGCATTTGCGAAAGTTCCTTTCACATCCGCCCTTTCGGATTTTTCACAAAACCTTTTCAGGAAATTTCTTGATAAAGGTTCATCATCTACTATGATGCACTTCAATTTCATCAGGTGTGGTTTCTCATTTTTATCAGCTCGGTTTCGATAAGCAGGAATGAATCTTCAATTTCTTTAAACAGTACAGAGCAGGCCGGTTCAATTTCCCTGGTATTTGCCGACACATCACAGGCGGCTATAATTGTTTCTGTTTTCTCACTCAATGCAGTCAACCCAACAAAGCTAAAAGTTGGTTTTATTTTATGAAGTTTTTGCCTCATATTTTTGACAGCATTTTGCCGGTAATCGCTTTTTATTTTTTCAAACTCGTTTTTAGTATCAGCCAGGAACCCTTCAAATACTTCCTGCGCATACTGAACGTCATCTCCGTACAGTGATTCCAGGAATGTTTGATCCAGCTTAGTATCGAAAGCAAAGGGCATATAGGGATTTTACTAGTAGGGTTTCGTTAAATAACGTATCCGGATTTATTTCTGTTCAGGAATACCTAAAAACCCTTCTTTAACGTTTATATTTATTTGATATTGTAAGAGATAAATCAATATCCTGTAAACTCTTATGCAATATAAGCAACCACCGGCCTATCTGGGGTTGAAAAAGATCATAACCGAGCTGTTTGATTGGTTTTCACCAAAGAAGTACCTCAATGAAGATACCTTTACAGGCAGACTCCGTTCATACCAGATTACTGCTTTCGTGGTTTTTTTTATTTGGTCATTTTTAAATTTTATAAGCTATTTAAATTATAGCTATATTATTACTTCACTCTCGTGCTTCCTCCTCGTTTTTGTAAGAAATCTTATTGAGCGTAATAAAATATGGACGGCCTATGTCCTTTTGCTTCTTTGTTTTAATATCTCTTTGATCCTGCTTTCATATGTTGAGGGGTTACGATCCGGAGTATATCTTTTTTTCTTTCCCTGTATTATAGGTTTTGCATTTGTGGCCGATTTCACCGACAAAAGAAATATGCAGCTTACTTATGCTATTTGTGTCGGTTCATTTATGATTGCTATACTTATCGCCCCGGATTACAGTTTACTTCAGCCAATGTCAGTAAAAACGTATAACCATAGCTTTACCATCAATATTACTCTTTCCTTTCTCCTGGTTGGATGGTTGTCTTTTGCCCTTGCCAGGGAAAATCACAGTAAACAAACAATACTAAAAAGCAAAGAGGTCTTTCGTAATATGATATTTAACAGTTCCCAGGATGGTTTAGTAATAGTGGATATGGAATATGGACTGATAAGCGAGTGTAACCTCCGGGTTGGACCGCTTTTTAGAATTGATTCGAATGATTCGCTGGTTGGAACTTCTGCCAGTAAACTGTTTTATGAATCAACACAGGAAGGCTGGGATGACATTTATAAACAAATGTGCGACCCGCTGGTAAACTGGGAAGGGGAACTGACCTGTGTTCGAAAGGATGGTTCTGAGTTCCGGGGAAATGTTCGCGTTTCCAGCTTTGAGTATAGGGGAAAAAGGTTCAAGAAAATTTCTATTGCGGATACTTCGGAAAAGAACAATATCTTGAATGAGCTTAAGGCGGCAAAAAATAAGGCTGAAGAATCTGCTTTCGCGAAAGCACAGTTCCTCTCGAATATGAGCCATGAATTGCGGACCCCACTGAATGGCATCATTGGCGCTACTAACCTCCTGCTTCAGGATCAGCACCTTTCTGGCCAAAGCGAGAATCTCAATATTTTGAAATTTTCTTCAGAGCACATCCTCAGTCTTATTAATGATATACTTGACCTGAGTAAGTTGGATGCCAATAAAGTAAACCTGGAAAGAATACCTGTTGACATACCAAAGTTTATCAATACAATAGGTTCAACATTCGCACAACAATTTAAAAATAAAGATTTACCATTTGAAGTGATAGTTGGCGATAATCTTACCCGTTCTGTAATTACTGATCCGACACGTTTGAACCAGGTGTTGACCAATCTCCTCTCCAATGCCTTGAAATTTACTTCATCAGGAGGTGTAAAGTTGGAAGTAAAAGCAATATCAATAAAAAGTGAAAGTAGTCACATCGAATTTAGTGTTACAGATTCAGGTATTGGTATCGGCGAAGAAAAGCTAAAAAAAATATTCGACCAGTTTACCCAGGCTGATGAAAAAACGACACGGAAATACGGGGGAACGGGGCTTGGGCTTACCATTAGCCAAAAATTAGTAGCATTGATGGGTGGTGAACTCCGGGTTGAAAGCAAGCATAATAAGGGCAGTAAATTTTATTTCGATATTGTTGTGCCTGTTTACATGGGTAAAGAAAAAGCCTATATAAATGAAACACCTGTGGATTATATCAAACTGAGTGGGATGAGAGTGCTGATAGCGGAGGATAACACGATTAATATGATGATTGCATCAAGGTTTCTCGACAAATGGGGTATAATTTATTCAAAAGCTAAGAATGGTCTTGAAGCAGTATCTCTTTTTGGGAAACATGACTTTGACGTAATATTAATGGATCTGGAGATGCCGGAAATGGATGGGTACGGTGCGTTGAGTGAGATACGCAAGACCAATACAGATATACCAGCCATTGCTTTTACAGCATCGGTTTTCGAGAACATGCGGGAGAAGCTTGCTGACTGCGGCTTTAATGACTATGTCCGGAAACCTTTTAAGCCCGAAGATCTTCACTTTAAATTGGCAAAATTTTTCAGTGGCCATACTAAAACTGCATAAATACCTTTAATGAGAATCTCTTCCCGGAGGATTTACTTTTCAGTTTGGAGAACGGAAGCTATTTTATTGAATAAATCATCCGGCAAAAAAGGTTTTTGCACTACTTCCGTGAACCCCTTATTGGCAAGATAATTATTCATGTCATCAAATGATGCGGCAGTAAGTGCAATTACGGGTACTTCAGAATAATGGTTTCTGATGATAGATACCGACTCATAACCGTCCATAACAGGCATATC
>JANWHX010000055.1 GCA_025450235.1 Chitinophagaceae bacterium
TATTCTCAATTAGGCGGCTACCAGGTCTCATTAACAATAACGGATATAGCCGGATGTACCGATTCATATACATTGCCTTCAACATATTTAGTAACTGATCCTGCAGCCGGATTCAAAGCCGACACTTTTTATTGTCCTGGTGCCGCACTTCAGTTTTCTGATAGTTCTGCAGGAGTTGGATTGAGTTACATATGGAGCTTTGGAGATGGCGGTACATCAACGCTGGCTAATCCACAGCATAGTTATCCCGCGGGTGATAATGACTACACCGTGAAATTGCAAATCACGGATGCGTCCGGCTGTATTGATTCCGTAACAAAATCCAATTACATTAAGATCAGAATTCCCAAACCAGCTTTCGATATCCAGGACAGCAGTACCATTTGTCCTCCTCTCCGAACAAGCTTTTTTTTCCAGGGAAGCGACTATCAGACTTTTTGGTGGGACTTTGGCGATGGCGGGCAATCAACGCAGGCTAATCCAAGTCATTTTTATTCCGGCTTCGGTACTTTTATTCCTACGCTATATGTGCAGGGTCCCGGCGGATGTATTGACTCATCTAAATCTTCCGTTACCATTCACAATCCCGCCGATATATTGATCAATCACAGCCCCATCACTACCGCGTGCAATTCCCTGGTCGTTGACTTTGATATAGTTGTTCCCCCGGGATATAAATTCATTTTTTATTTTGGAGATGGTACGGCCGATTCTTCACAGAACACAAGCTTAAGTCATTTTTATTCCCGGCCGAGCTTTAATTATGCGATGATTGGTGTGTATGATACTACATCTGGATGCGGAGTGGTCGTTTATAATAATCCAAGAATAGATGTGCTCGGCGCGATTCCACTTTTTGGAATGGACAAAACCGAGTTTTGTGATAACGGCACTGTAGTGTTTAAAGATTTTACGACAAAGAACGAACCTATTATATCCACGGTGTGGGATTTTGGCGATGGCAGTACTTCTGGTGTTCAGAACCCAACTCACACCTTCACCCAACCCGGAACGTATATTGTAACGTTAAATATAACGACGCAAACGAATTGCAGTAGTTCATACCAGGACACAGTATTTGTTTATCGCACGCCAGATCCTTCCATATCCGGCAAGGACACAATTTGCGTTAATGCAACGGAGCCATACATCGGCTCAATTGCCGTCCCTGATAGTGTTAGCAATTGGCAATGGACCTATGGAAGCGGCCAATCTTCTACCAATCAGAATGTCAATATCAAGTTTACAGCACCGGGTGACTATTCTATCCAATTGATGGTGTCAAATAAAATTGGATGCAGCGATACCGCTGTTAAAAGAATAAATGTTGCACCGCCTCCAACAGCCACAGCGGTCCAGGACCCTATAACCATTAATGTAGGCAGCGGTGCCAATCTCTTAATGAATTACACAGGCAGTATTAATTTGTACACCTGGCTACCGGATAAGCAACTGAGCTGTGATGACTGTACCCTGCCCTTTGCAAACCCAAAATCAACTACCACTTACACCGTTGAAGTGACAGACAAATATGGATGCACTAATGAAGGTAATATAACCGTGAACGTCCTGTGTGATAAGATAAACTATTTCATTCCAAATACTTTTTCTCCTAATGGAGATGGACAAAACGAAGTCTTTTTCCCAAGGGGTACAGGGCTGTTCCGAATTAAGTCAATGATGATCTTCGACCGGTGGGGTGAGGTAGTTTTTGAAAAGAAGGATTTCCCTCCCAACGATGCGTCGGCTGGATGGAACGGAAATTTCAAAGGTAAAAAGGCAAATTCCGATGTTTATATTTATATGATCGAGATATTATGTGACAACAATACGGTAATCCCGGCGAAAGGTAACATCACACTTTTAAGATAGCTATGTGCAAATGAAAAAAAGAAAATCATATTTACTCGTTGTTTTGCTTGGTATGCAAATGCTACCGAAGGCCCAGGATATTCATTTCTCGCAATTCTTCGAAACGCCAATATTGAGAAACCCCGCGCTGGCAGGCATCTTTACGGGAAGCTACCGGTTACAGATGGTTTATCGCGATCAATGGCGAAGTGTAACTGATGGATACAAGACCGGCTCATTAAACGGTGAATATAAATTTCCGGTAGGTAAGGCTGATGATTTTCTGACTTTCGGGGGACAGTTTCTATTTGACAGAGCCGGCACAACAGCGTTAACTCAAATCAGCGCACTACCTGTAATAAATTATCATAAGTCACTTAGCGCTGATCAAAACAGGTATCTTTCACTCGGCTTTATGGGCGGAGTCGTCAATAGAAATCTTGATCGCAGCAAAATTACCACCGATGGCACATACACGGGAGGCAACGATGGAGAAACTAATATTATTCCCAGCTACACCTATCTTGATGGAAGCGTAGGTATGAGCTATAATTCAAATCTTACACAGGATCCAAAAGATAATTTTTACCTGGGCATAGCTTATCATCATTTTACAAAACCAAAGAATAGCTTTTTTCGCGACGAGGCTGTTCGATTAAATCCGAAATGGGTGGGTTCGGCTGGCTTTCGATTTGGGGTTTCAGAAACTTCTTATATTACAATCCAGGCCGATTACTCATTGCAGGAAAACTACCAGGAAGCCCTCGCAGGTGCCATGTATGGAATGAAGATGGGCCCCGATCTGGAAAACCCGGCATACGTAATAAATGGCGGTATGTTTTTAAGGTGGAACGATGCATTGATCCCCGTCATCAAAGTGGACTATTCGGGCTTCTCTTTTGCATTCAGTTACGATGCAAATATTTCCCGCCTCAAACCGGCCAGCGCCGGGCGTGGCGGGTTTGAATTTTCTGTATCGTATATCGGGTTTTCAAAAAGGCATGACAGGGCAACCCTGAATTCGATCCTTTGTCCCCGGTTCTGACTCAACATTTTAAACAGAATTTTTTGTTAATGAGGGCGATTTACCACGTATAAATACCTGATTCACAACCAAGGCTGTGTTTTTCTGGCAAAGGCTTTGCATATTTAGAAAATTCACTCTATTATTGGAAAATAAAAGTAAATTTGTTTCGTTGAGAAGAGTTTTACCAATATTATCATTTATCCTTTTAACAGCTTTTAGTGCAAAGAGCCAGGATAGCCGTATTCCCCACCTGGATCCGCAGGAGAAGGTAAAAGTATATCCGAACCCGGCTCAAACCTACATTACTATCGATCTTCAAAATAGCTATCAGAAGGGATTAACCATTGCGGTTTATAGCTTCCTGGGCAAAAAGATGTATGAGAACCAGATTGTCACTGAAAAGACAACGTTGACCGTCACAGACTATAACCGCGGTATATATGTTTACCACGTTACCGATGCCGTTGGCAAAATACTTTTCACCGGTAAATTCCAGGTCTCCCGTTAATAGTCACAACAATACTTTCAGTTAGATTACCTGAACAATAAGGAACTTGAGGTAATGCGTGTTTTCCATTCCCCATATGACAGGATGGTCCGGCGATTGGGTATGAAAAGCAACCTGCCTGATCCTTCTCCTGGCGTCTTTAGCGGCCATCTCAATCACTTGCTGAAATAGCACAGGACTCACAAGATTCGTACAGGAAGAGGTAACCAGGAAGCCCCCAGGCTTGATTAGCTTCATTCCACGCAGATTGATTTCTTTATACCCGGTGATGGCTTTCTGTAAGGTTTCCCGGCTTTTTGTAAATGCCGGTGGATCCAGCATCACCACATCATATCGCTTATCTTCCCTGGACCATTGTTTTAAAACATCAAATGCATTCGCCGTTTGGAACCTGCAAATGTTCTGTACGTTGTTTAATTCGGCGTTTTTCGCCGCCTGTTGCACGGCATTTTCAGAGATATCCAGCCCTAATACCGACCTGGCACCATAATGAGCCGCATGAATTTCAAACGTCCCTGTGTAGGTAAATGCACCCAATACATCGGCCCCCTTTACGATATGTTGAATGGTCCTGCGATTATCC
Source organism: Chitinophagaceae bacterium (assembly GCA_025450235.1). Classification (GTDB taxonomy): domain Bacteria; phylum Bacteroidota; class Bacteroidia; order Chitinophagales; family Chitinophagaceae; genus VBAT01. Next base: position 3,970 of record JANWHX010000055.1, read on the forward strand.
TGTTGATCTAAGAAAAAACCTGTCTTTTGACCATTTTCAACATCTACCTGAAACTTCAATCCATTTTCATTAATGGTAATTTTTGTATCAAATGGTTCAGATAAAAAACCCTTTTGCTGCGATAAACCTTCCAGCTCCCGTACCGGTACATCATTGCGTTCATAAATGCCTGCTGGCTTGAAAATTCTATTGATCGCGGCTACAATAGCTGGTTTCCAAACATCAATTCCAAGGGCAAGCGTTTGAATAACAAAGTAATTATTGAATTTATCGATAATAAGCTGGGGAAGCGAATCCGCTTCCCCGAATACCAACCTGCAATTCTGGATATACCCTAATTTTTTCCGGTACTCCCAGCATTGAATAAGCCGATCGTAGAAAAATTGTTCATTGATCTCGACATTTTTTTCCCTGCTTAAAAGACGAACAATTATCTGTGACCTTGGATTAACATATCCTGTTCCGACAAATTTTTTATCGTGCGTATAAACTTCTGCGATTTCACCGCCCTTTACTTCGCTGTCGATTATGTCCACCTCATTATTAAAAATCCAGGGATGACCGTTCACCACGCGTTGCGAGATCTTTTTCTTTAAATTGATCCTGATCATTTAGTAAAATTAGTCAATCATAAACCATACCCTGGCTACGATATTTGTCAATAAGATTCTAAAAAATAAATTTAATACAACAACGAACCAGGACATCCAAAGAATGGATAGAATAGCTGGATATATGCCAATTGGCCACAACCCTGATTCAAACTCACTTACCTTTACCTTCGGCTGCAAACCTCCAAAGGAGTCCCTGGGCCCGGTCCGAAGGACTCCTTTGGAGCTGATCGGCAAAATAGAATAAATAGATTCTTTAAAGCCCTGCCGCAGCGACATTTGGGTTTAAATTGCCCGTCAATTTGTCCCGCTATTTCCTATTGGCAGTATTATTGTCGACCTTACCTTTGCAAACAATTTTGAAAAAATGACAGAGAAACACGCAAAAAAGAAAAGGCCTGAAAATGAGGGAGATATTGAAGTACACGCAAATGAAAATAGTGGCGAAAAAGCTGCCGTAGAAAGCCTTGCGAATAACGATTCAGAAGTGAAGAATTTAAAAGGCGAATTGGAAGAAATAAAGGACAAATATTTAAGAACCGTTGCCGAATTTGAGAACTTTAAAAGAAGGAATGCGAAAGAAAGGCTTGAGTTGATTCAGACGGCCGGTAAAGAAGTGATCACAGAAATGCTCGACGTGTTGGATGACTGCGACCGTGCCCAAAAACAAATAGACGCAAGTGATGATTCAAAAGATATAAAAGAGGGAGTTCTGTTGGTGTTTAACAAATTCCGCAATGTTTTGCAGGCAAGAGGATTAAGACCGATGGAAACAATGCATAAAGAATTCGACCCGGACCTGCATGAAGCAATTACTGAGATTCCTGCATCTTCTCCCGAATTAAAAGGCAAAGTAGTTGATGAAGTAATGAAAGGCTATTATCTTAATGACAAGATCATCCGTCATGCAAAAGTGGTAGTCGGAAAATAGATATTAAAATATTGCAAGCTGCCAGCCAATAGCTACGGATTGGGTTGCTGCAGAAGTTCAAAGCCCGTAGATAAAAGCTGATAGCTTAACTTATGTCTAAGAGAGATTATTATGAAGTTTTAGGTGTTCAAAAAAATGCCTCTTCGGATGAGATCAAAAAATCTTATCGCAAAGTTGCGATGCAATATCATCCCGATCGTAACCCCGGGGATAAGGCCGCAGAAGAAAAATTCAAAGAAGCGGCTGAAGCTTATGAAATATTAAGTGATTCCGATAAAAAAGCGCAGTATGATCGCTATGGTCATGCCGGCGTAAGTGGAAATGGCCGTGGATTTGGCGGTGGAGGAATGAATATGGAAGATATCTTCAGCCAGTTTGGAGATATTTTCGGTGATGATGTGTTTGGCAATTTTTTTGGAGGCGGGCAGCGTGGCCGCAGCAACCAGCGCAGCCGTGGAATTAGAGGAAGCAATCTCCGGATTAAATTAAAGCTTACTTACGAAGAAATAGCCAAAGGTGTAAACAAGAATATCAAAGTAAAAAAGCATGTGGGTTGCCAAACCTGCCACGGCAGCGGCGCCAAGGACAAAGGAAGTATTCAAACTTGTAATACATGTGGCGGAAGCGGCCAGGTAAGAAGGGTGCAAAATACTTTTCTTGGACAGATGCAGACAGTAACTACCTGCCCCACTTGTAATGGAGAAGGAACGACCATAACAGTAAAGTGTTCGGCATGTAAAGGCGAAGGAAGAGTGTACGGTGAAGAAACAGTAAGCATTGATATTCCTGCAGGTGTACAGGAAGGTATGCAATTGAACATAAGCGGCAAGGGAAATGCAGGTGAGCGGGGTGGTTCACACGGAGATCTTATCATCCTCATCGAAGAAGAACAACATAAGGAATTGCAACGTGAAGGACTGAATGCTGCGTTTGACCTTCATATTTCCTTTACAGATGCTGTTTTTGGAATACAAATAGAAGTGCCAACCATTGATGGCCGGGCCAAGATCAAGATTCCACCAGGCACGCAAAGTGGAAAGATATTCCGGTTGAAAGGAAAGGGATTCCCCGCAGTCAATTCATATGAAAAAGGTGATCAGTTAATCCACGTCAATGTATGGACACCTCAGCATCTGACCTCCGAAGAAAAGGCTCTATTGGAAAAACTCAGTCATTCTCAAAATTTCAAACCGCATCCTGATAAGAATGAAAAAGGGTTTTTTGATAAAATAAAGGA
>JANWHX010000056.1 GCA_025450235.1 Chitinophagaceae bacterium
CAGGATCCAGCGTCACTTCTTTGATCTCACTGCTGGTAGGAACGCCGAATGTCCATTCAGCGCCACGTTGCCAGATTTCGACCGGGAGGTTGATTTTATGCTCTTTCCCGTTTGCTTCTTTTACCAGCACAGTCACCGGCATGGGCATTTTTTCCATGTTCTCCAAAGTGACCAGGGAACCTTTTTCCGGAACATTTTCAACGTACTTTACGCCTTTCACCGACTGATCAATCTTCCAGGTATTTAAAACCCATCCTCTCCAGAACCAGCCCAGGTCTTCGCCACCTGCGTTTTCCATGGTATGAAAGAAATCCCACGGGGTAGGATGTTTGAAGGCCCACCGGCTGACGTACTCGCGAAAAGCTGCATCAAATCGTTCCGGTCCTAATATCAGATCGCGTAAAGCATGAAGCATTATAGATGGCTTCAAATAAGCTGCTACAGCAAGGTTCTCCTGTTGTATGGCGTCAGGTATATTGTAAAGCCCATCCATTTTATCTCCGAACACAAATTTTACCATAAAGGAAGAAGTGGGGTCGTCAAAAAAACCGCCACCTTTAAACTCGCCTTTATTAAATGCTGCTGTGGACAGATCATTGATGAATGTATTGAAACCTTCATCCATCCAGGCATATTTTCTTTCGTTACTTCCTACTATCATCGGGAACCAGGTATGGCCTAACTCGTGATCGGTAACACCCCACAGGCCTTCGCCAGTAGCAGTAAATCCACAAAAAACAATACCGGGATATTCCATGCCGCCCACATTGGCCGCCACATTTGTAGCAGCCGGGTAAGGAAATTCAAACCATTTATTCGAATAATGTTCGATCGAGCCTTTTACCATTTCTGTAGAACGTCGCCAGTCGTTTCCTTTCCTGTCTTTGGTGCTTTCAACCGGGTAAGCACTTATAGCCATGCATTTTTTTCCACTGGGTAAATTGATCCTGGCAGCATCCAGGATAAATGCGCTTGAAGCTGCCCATGCTACATCCCTGGTATTCTGAATCCTGAATTTCCATGTAGAAGTTGCTCTCTTTGGTTGAGCATTCTTATCCGCTATATCCTTTTCGCTGCGGATCATTATCGTCTTATCGCTATTCTTTGCATCGCTGTATCTTTTGTTTTGTTCGGGCGTAAAGCATTCGTCCGGGTTTAGCAATTCTCCGGAGCCGACAACAAGGAGATTGGAAGGTGCAGTTACCGTATACTCAACGTCACCATATTCAAGATAGAACTCTCCGGCACCTAAGTAGGGTAAAACATTCCATCCCTGGATATCATCATATACACACATACGGGGAAACCATTGAGCGATCGAATAGATCCAGCCATTCTTAGTACTCAATCTTCCCATCCTGTCTGTTCCATATTCCGGTACTTCAAATTCAAACTCTATGTTCAACTTTATTTCTCCCCCGGACGATTTTAATGCTTCATGCAGCCAAACCTGCATGCGGGTATCGGCCACGATATATTTCGCCGCATATTTTTGTCCATTGTACTCCGCCGATACGGATTTAATTACATCTCCCCGGGTGAATTTTGCATTTGCCCAGCGACCGCCAGCTTCAGTAGTAGTTGCTGAGGCACGGGAATCAGGCTTATATATGTTTTGATCCAGTTGGAGCCATAAGAATTTAAGATTATCAGGGCTGTTGTTAGTATAGGTGAGTTCTACAGTTGCGGTAACAGAATGTTTCTCCGTATTTAACGTCGAATTGATTTTATAGTCAGCGCGGTTCTGCCAGTATTTGGGTCCGGGCTCACCACTCGAACTGCGGGTATCATTGCCGGGATATGGGTAGAATTGAGGATTGAAAGCCTCTTTGGCATCATAGGTGGACGTTTGAGCAAAACCTATAACTACCAGCAAAAAGCCAGTCAAACTTAAAACGATTTTTTTCATGTTGAATTATTTATAAAAGAGGATGTAAATTAATTCAAATAGCAGGAAGGAAGCAATCACCACGAGGGTATTTGAAAATATTTATGATAAATGGTTGACGAAACCAATTTAATCAGTAAAACAACGATTCGGCAATCGCAATACTTTCCGGCTTACCCACATCTGCGAATTTGTCCCCGGTATGGTCATAACCGAGGATCAACTGATTCGCGGCCAGTGCCAGGTACACATCAACAAGGGAAAACTTGCCCGTAAAAGGCATGAGCCTGAAAACATCATATTCAAACACCACCACGCAACTATACGCTTTCTGGATCAAAACATCATTGGCCACTTCAATCCTTTCTTCGCCGGTCTTTGTATTTCTCCATCCGCAAAGCCGGCTATTTTCATCAAATAAAAAATACCGGGACGTTTTCCTGCCTGTGATCGCAAATGAAATCAACGGTTGTTGTTTTTCATGAAAGGAGATCAGTTTGCCGATATCAAGATCTGTAAGAATGTCGACATTGCAGGTAATGAACTTCTCACCGGGAGTAAAAAGATCTTTTGCTTTTAACAGGCCACCTCCGGTTTCCAGCACCTCGTTTGTTTCATCGCTGATGATCACATTGCTTCCCCATCCATTATTCTTTTTTACAGCATCAATGATCTGATCTGCGAAATGATGAACATTGACGATGACATCTCTTATTCCGAATTGTTGCAGGTATTCTATATTTCTTTGTAACAATGATTTGCCATTCACTAATGCTAAGGCTTTAGGATGTTTATCAGTCCAGGGTTTGAAGCGTGTGCCAAGACCGGCGCAAAAGATCATTGCCTGCATGTTGCTATTCTAATGATTTAATGAAGTTGTATTGCGATTTGTTTATTCTCTGTATCAACTTTATACCAATCATCCGTTTCAGGATCAGGCACACAGTCTTTAATGTCAAGATCTCTGGCAAACCGGCTTAATGCCTTTTTTCCGAATTTTATGATCAATTGATATTTCTCTTGTCCTGTTTTTCCCAGGTAGGCCATTGCGACAACCTGCCGGTTATCATTGATAGATTTTTTCGAAAATTCATTTTCATTGGACGGTAAAACAATTCCATCACACCAAAATCCTCGTAGGGTCTTATCGTCTGAGTTTTCAAAAGCCGATGTGAGTTGGTATTCCAGAAAATTGCAAAAGTCATCGTCTAACATGTGATATTTTATCCATAGATTGAGACCAGGAGGGTAATTTATTCTTTTTTACTCAGCGGCCATTCATTGATCCAGTTTTTTTCATCCTGTACCATATGTTTCAATTCGATCTTTACTTTAAATTTATTTCTTAAATGTCTTGCTAAGGCATCGGCCGCATACACACTCCGGTGTTGTCCACCCGTACATCCAAAACTTACCATCAGGCTTTCGAAATCTCTTTTAATGTAATCTTCCACCGTCATGTCAACCAGGTCAAATACACTGTTGAGGTAATTGAGCATATGCGTTTGCTGTTCCAGGTAATCTTTGACAGCTTTATCACGTCCATGTTGTGTCTTGAATTCCTCGATACGCCCCGGGTTAAGCAATCCCCGGCAATCGAATACAAAACCTCCGCCATTGCTCGTTTCATCCTTCGGTATCCCTTTGCGGTACGAAAAGCTGTTGATCTTTACAACCAGGCTCGTTCTATCTGTCGCTTGTGTCGGCGTGAATTGCTTAATGATCTCATCGGTCACGCACATATCCAGTACTTTTTTGAATTCAGGAACTGATATTCCTATACTTTGATTCTGGAAAAACTCCCTGAGATTTCTCAGACCAAGCGGTATCGCGGTAAGGAATTGAGCTTTGCGCTCAAATAATCCCCTGAATCCATATGCGCCAAGTACCTGCAACAACCGTATCAACACATAACCATTATATTGACTTCGGAAAACAATTTTATCCATCGGCTCGTCCATGAGTATTTCAAATACATTCATGTAATCAGCAAGTAAATTCTCCTTCCATTCCTCGGGTAAATTGGCCCTTGCCTGCCACAGCATACTTGCCACATCGTATTGCGGTGCGCCTTTCATGCCTCCCTGGTAATCTATAAAATGGACCTCCCCCAAGCCCCCTCCAACGGAGGGGGATGTAATCAAGATATTCCGGCTTTGAAAATCACGGAACATAAAATACTTATATTCTGTGTGAGTGAGATAATTGCTCAGTGCTTCAAAATCTTTGATCAGTTTTTGTTTGTCATAAGGCTTACGCAATGCATCTAAAAAATAATACTTAAAGTAAAGCAGATCCGCCATGATGGCTTCTTTACCAAACTCTTTATTGGTAAGACATTTTTTGTAATCAAGGCCTTTATCTCCGTTGACCTGTAACGATGCTAATGCAGTTAAGCTTTTCCTGAAAAGGCCATAAACATTTTGTGTAAAGCCATCCGCTTCAAGGCAATTCAATAATGAAGTGTCTCCAAAATCCTGCTGGAGATAAAACATCCTGTCATCACTGACCGCATATATTGCGGGGACTGTAAGCTTCTTTTTGTGAAAATGTTCGGAGAAATAAATGAAGGATTCATTTTCTTTGACATTCGCTCCATAGGTGCCGATCAGTGATCCCTCTTTGCCGTGCAGCCGGAAATAGCGACGTTCGCTCCCGGAGATAGGCAATACGTCAATGGAGTCCGGTTCAGTACCTTTCCATTGGGTATATAGATTTCTTACGGCATCGATCAAAACCTGCATAGCGCAAATGTATCAAAATAGTTTCAGCCATTCCGTCAAAACGGTGATTTCCCGCTGGTCTACCACGTTAATTTTTAGTAAAGCTTCATAAGCATTATACAAATTGTCTTTTACCGGCACATTGCTGATACTTTTGCTAACTGCTTCGAAGGATTTTTCTGCATGCAGGTACATAGGCACTTCGCTTTCAAAATCTTTAAAGTAATCATGTACATTTCTTTTCTGAACCACGGTGGCTTTTGTAAAACCAAGCCGATAGTGATGCTGCCAGAGAATGGGCTGGGCAATAATTCCTCTTAGAATATCTGTAAAACGAAAGGTGACGAAGGACGGAAGAAATAATAAAGGAAACAATTCTTTCTGTATCGCTGTGTTTTGCGAATTGAATGGACAAACCGTACCTTTTTCCAGTACAACCGGCTCTTTTGCTTTGAAGACACAAGGAGTGTCGGACGTGAGACGATAGATCGCATCTACATCCGGGTCTTCATTGGCTAATCCCTGCCAGATACCGATACGATTATTTATTTTTTCCTTTTGCCATTGCAGTTTATCCCGGCTATCGTTGATATTTCGCAAGGGTAACCCTCTTGGCCAAATATGCTGATCACTGAAGTGATGATAAATATTTACCCAGCCCAGATCATTTTTTGAGCTGAGAAAATCGCCTTCGAAAGAAGGGAAGGTCCAATCCTTATAAGGAATATTATCATCATCTGTATCAATAATTATATCGGCTCCCTGTTGCATGGCATACACATAACCTATCATCTTCCTGCCATAATGGTTAAACGGAATAACCGTCGCCAAAGAAGATGATAAATCAATCTGTGCTTCTACATTTAGAAAAGTGCAGTTCGTGTAATGCCAGTCTGCCGGGGTTTTTTTATCTCCGACTACTACCAAACGATAATCGCTTAGTTTTGAAAACGCTTCAATCGCTTCAGTCGGGTTGAATATACTGGTGATCACAATGAATTTTTTCATAGGTCATTATTCCATTTAGATAATTTAACGGGATGAAGATATAATTGATCGGTGGGAAACCCTTTGATCAATTGCGAAAGCGATTTGTTAAATGTTTTTTCCACGGCTTCTACTTCTTCAGGCGACCAAACCGTTTTACCTTGCATTTTCAGATCTTTTTCCTGTACAATTTTTTTTGATGATAATATTAAGGCGGTGGGAATAGCGATTTCAACGAACAATCCTATGGCTGCCATAATTCCGCAATAACGGCAAAAATTGGTAATACTTTCTTTGGTGACAATAAACATATCGGAATAAGAGGCTACCACGGGATAAGGCAATTCGATCTTTCCATTTTTTCTGTATGGCTTCCATCTCACGCGAAGCAAGTACTGCTTCTGCAACTCCGCCCGCCACGATCTAAAAAACGAGACCTTTCTGTTGCCAAAAATATTTTGTTTGGTCAATGGCTTTATGATGATGCCATGTTCAG
>JANWHX010000057.1 GCA_025450235.1 Chitinophagaceae bacterium
ATCGACATTAATAGCAATTTCGACCGACAAGGGTAAAGGCTGGTACTTTGTTGACGTTTCAGGCAAAGACATTCAAACTTTAAAAAAGACCCATCCAAACTTAAGCGAAGAATTATTAATCCCTGAAAAACAAGAACCGACATTTTACAAGGACTAGAAAAGATGTCCATCGGCTTTTCCGGGAGGTTGGATGCAGGATTTAAACACTCTACAAATATGAAAATCACAAACAAGAAGATCTTAATAACAGGCGGCGCAACCGGCATTGGTTTTGCCCTTGCCGAAAGATTTATTAATGATGGGAATACCGTAATTATCTGCGGGAGACGGGAACATGCCCTAACAGAGGCGAAAAATAAACTACCCCCTCTTATCACCAAGGTCTGTGACCTGGCTATTGATTCAGAAAGAGAGGCGCTATACAAATGGATCTCCGAAAACCACAGCGATTTAAATATACTGGTCAATAATGCCGGTATCCAACAATGGATGTCAATTTCAGATCCCAATTTCTATCAAAGAGCAAAAGAAGAGATCAGCATTAACATAGAAGCTCCGGTTCATCTGGCATATCTGTTTCAAAATTTACAATCGTTACGTACTATAATTAATGTTACATCCGGGTTATCTTTTGTCCCTCTCACCAAAACACCAGTCTATTCAGGAACCAAAGCCTTTTTACATTCCTTTACCCTTTCCCTCCGGCATCTACTTATACAGAAAAATATTGAAGTTATAGAAATGATCCCTCCCGCTTTAAACACAGACCTCGGTGGTAAGGGAATTCATGATTTTGCTCCTCCCGTAAGTGGTTTTATTGAGTCCATATTTGAACAGATCGATGAAGGTAAGTCCGAACTAACTTATGGTTTCAGTGAACAGGTATCAAAAGCAGGATCAGATGTATTGACTCCATTATTTGACAAACTAAACCCAAAAAGCTAATCGCCTGCAGCTAACTAGCTTCGAAACCAATAAACTATAATGACGTCAATTGCCCGAGCAAGCGAAAAAGATTTTCAATTACTCTCCGAACTTGCAAAACTGACCTTTATAGAATCTCATGGACAGTGTGCTGATCCGGAAGACGTCAACCTCTATATAGCTGAAAAGTATAGCCCTGCGGTTATTAAAGAAGAATTGAACGATGAAAAAAATATTTACTCTATCATTCATTATAATAATCGTCCGGCCGGTTACTCGAAAATAATTTCCAATGCTCCGTATCGGGATAGTCAGCTGAAAAACATTGCAAAACTGGAACGGCTTTACCTGTTAAAAGAGTTTTATAAGTTAAAACTAGGGTCAGAACTTTTTCAATTCAATGCTGACCTGGCAAGAAAAAACAACCAGGTGGGGATGTGGCTATATGTCTGGAAAGAAAACCCGCAGGCGGTTAATTTTTATGAAAAAAAAGGTTTCGTTATTATTGGAAGCTATGACTTCCAAATCTCTAAAACGCATTCAAATCCTAATCACCAGATGTTTCTTTCTTTTTGAATTTTCCGTTCGCTTCTGCGACGAGTCTCCTCCAGGAAGAATGAAGTAAATATTTTAAGGAGCTCCTAAGAGGGACTCGTCGCCTTAATGTCCTTTTCACGCGACGAGTCCGCACAACATTCTTTTAAACCATGACCGCTCATGGCGAGACATCGTCGCAGAAGCCCTCGCGAACAGGTTCGCTTCTGCGACGAGTCACCTCAAGTATAATGAATGAAAATATTTCATGGAATTCCCAAAGAAGGACTCGTCGCTTGAATGACCTTTCCACGCGACGAGTCCGCCACAACATTCTTTTAAACCTCTGCCGCTAATGGCGAGACATCGTCGCAGAAGCACTCGTTCGCTTCTGCGACGAGTCTCCTCAAGTATAATGAATGAAAATATTTTAAGAAGCGCCCAAAGAGGGACTCGTCGCTTGAATGCCTATTCCACGCGACGAGTCCGCCACAACATTATTTCAAACTATTCCTTATGTTTAAAATAAAACGTGGACAAATAAAACATCAGCCGGAAAAATATGAAAGAAAGCCAGTGAATAAACTGCTTAAAGATGTTCTTAGAATGTTTATGATACTCTTTTGTCACCCTCACGCAATCTTTTTCTACGATCTTTAATAATACATCCTCCGCCTTTTTTGCAAAAGCCTCGTTACGGACATTCAAATTAAGCTCGATACTGGCATAAGCGCTGATGTCATTAATGTTGTAGGAACCGCCCGTCATCCATTGTCCATCGCAAACGGCTATCTTACCATGCAAAACAACAGGCTGGTATTCGTACAATTCAATATTATGTCGTAATAACCAGTCGTACATAAATCGTTCTGCCCGTTTAGCCAGTTTTACATCGGATGCACCGGCCGTTATTACTTTTACGTTGACTCCCCGCGACACTGCGTACCTGATCTGGTGACGGATCAACCGCCCCGGAAGGAAATAGGCACATAAAATAATAACGTGTGACTTCGCATTTCGCAGCATATTTATGTAAGTGAGTGACACGTCATTTTTTCTCCGCACCCAGTCATTCCGGACAACACGGACATCGCAGGCCTCCTGCCGTGGTATGTTAAACTTCACATCGCTTTGATCACAGGGAGGAGGTTTCATACGTCTTGGGTAATTTCTCCAGGTTTCCCAGCAAACAACGCATAATTCTTTGGCAGCTTCACCCTCTACATACAAAGCAAAATCAAGCCAGGCTGGAACATCGGGCAGATCATTGTACCGATTGGTGATATTGATACCACCCGCCATCGCAAATCTTGTATCGACGACAATAATCTTGTGATGCAGTCTTCGCCCGAAGTAGAAATGTTTGCTTTTGAAAAGAGGACTAAAGAAGCGGAAGTGAATGCCGGATTTCTTCAGGTGAGTGACAAACTGTTTCGACAATCTTTTTGAAGCATACCCATCAGCAAGGAAATACACTTTTACTTTTCGTTTCACCGCTTCGATCAAAGCAGCTGTTATGTGTTTGCCAGTTTCATCTCCGTCGAAAATATAAGTTTGAAGGTGAATGGTGTTCTTTGCAGATCCGATCATTTCCAGCATACGATCAAAATAGGGCTTGCCGCCGCGAACCAGTTCTACCCTGTTCAAAGATGTGTATGTTGCTGCTGGTTTCCTTGTTCTTCGTAGAGCCATTGAGCTTACCTTTTTAATTTCCCCTTATCCTCCTGAACAGTGCTTTTACAGATTCCTTATTCCATTTGGCAAAACGTCCCCGCTGCACCACTAACTGATTATCCGCTTCCGGTTTCAAAAAAAAGTGAAAGGCAAACTTTTCTTTGGGATCGGACCATCCTACTACCTGGCCAAAACGAAGGTCATTAAACACCAGCGTATCGTTCCATTGTTCTACTGTATAAAATTGCTGGGAAAAGCGAATAAGTCTTTGCGTTTCCTCCTCTTCCCTGGCAGGTTCAAGTAACGCATCATTCCGGGGAAAGTATTGAAAACTGATTTGTTTCTTACTATCAAAGACAGAACGATATCCAACATAGTACCCACTATCGTTGCCGGCCACTACAAACCACAACCAGTTTTGCAGGGGAGCAGGTGTGGTAAAATACCTTGTATGCGGAATGCTTTGCTTCCGGAGTATATCTTTTACGTCATTAGTGATGATTATTTTATTGAATGTACAGTAGCAGATATAGATTAACGGAAGAAATAGGCCAAATTTCCACCAGAATTTCCTTCGGGGATGATACCGCTTCAGGATCAATAACATCAAAAAGGCGATGCCGGCCCAGATAGAAAAGAAAAAGTCAGCCACATAAATAGCATTGAATGAAAAACGATGATGGCTGAAAGGTTCAAACCAACCAACCCCATAATTATTAAATCCATCGAGCAAAAGATGTAAGAAAACCTCGGCGCTAAAGAACAGTAGCCATTTCTTAAACATAATATCGTGGGGGCGATGTATACGGTCGGCAGCCAAACTCAGACCAGGAATGACCAATAGGGCAAATAGAATGGAATGAGTAAAGCCGCGATGGGCAAGCAGATTCTCTGAAGTGTCAAGCCAAAGACCTGCAAAGAAATCCACGTCGGGGATACTTTGCGCCAGGGCGCCCCAGAACAAAGCCTTCTTTCCAAAACCTTTTTCAAAAAAAGCCTCACCCACACAGGCGCCTACAGCTATATGAGTGAGTGAATCCATCGTTTATAAAGTAAAATCCGGTGGTCCGCCGGTATTATGTCTGGTAATGCAATGACTATGCCTGTTGATTAGTGAAGGTAGAAATAAAATGAATCATTAAAGTGATTTGTCATGCCGACCCAGGAGGCATCTATCATTTGATTGAATGACGACCGCCCTTAAGACAGACCCTTCGTTCCTCAGAGTGACAAAGGAACAGCGTGACAAAAGGATTTGTCATGCCGACGCAGGAGGCATCTCGCTATCTAATCTTATATACTTCACTACCTGCCAATAAAAAACAACCTAAGCCGTAATCTTCAAAATCCGGCGTTTTATCATACCCAACCGGCTGACCATCTTTAGGCTCTTTTCCTGTGCCCTGAACATAGCCCAATTTACCATCCGGGTGAACACATTCCTTCACCATTACATTCCATGCCTTTTGTACGACAGGTAAGTAGGTATTGCTTTCTATCATCCCGTTATTAATACCCCAGGCCATACCATAGACAAACAACGCAGTTCCGGAAAGTTCTTTGCCGCCGAAATGATTTGCGTCATGCAAACTGACATTCCAATAACCGTCTTCTCTTTGAATAGCAGGCAAAACGCGAAGCATATCCTTATAATCCTGCAAATATTCATTGTAATGCGGATCAGACTTTGGCAATGCCTGTAAAACTCTCACCAATGCGGCCACTACCCAGCCATTGCCACGACTCCAATAACAATCTTCACCATTTGGTTCCTTATAGGGAGGAACAAAATCCTTATCTCTCCACCACAATTTATCTGCAGCATTGTATAATCCATTGCCTCCATGTTTGTACTTGGCAAACGCATACATTTCATACATCCTTCTGAAATAGCTGGTATCGTTATACAAATTGCCAAGGCGCACAAATACGGGCATCGCCATTTGAATTGCATCGATCCAGTTCCAGTCATCCACTTTATTTGTTAGCATCATGGAGTCAATCGAGGCTTTTATATCTCTTATCCATTCGGGATGTTGTTTGTTATCCAGCAAATACATGTCGATATAGGTCTGGCCGCAACATTGATTATCGGCATTCCTTGTTTTGACTCCTCCACGCAGTCCCCATTTATGTTTTTCACCCCATTGCAATGCATATCCATAGTATTCTTCTCTCTTATCTATGCTGTGCAGTGCCATTAACCCCTCGTAATACACAGCCCTTGTCCAGATATTACTCGGTCGCTCTATATTTGTAAAGATGGGTTTGCCGGCATCCGGCCATTTGTCCATGAAATACTTATTGGTCAATTGCATCACGGCCAGCACTTCTTTCTTGTCAGACACACCCTGCACTTTCTTTGAAGAAGTGCAGCTAACAACGACGACATATATACTGATTAAACCGACGAGTTTTGCCTTTTTCATTTTTACTTTTTACTTATTTTAAAACATCTTTCTCAACCCTTCCCACCTCACTTTCCACTTTCCATCTTTTGGTATCCCCGGATTGGGTGCTTTATTTCCTTCATATCCTGCACACATTATAGCAACCGCGGCTAACAAACCTCCATTACCCGGCAGATATATAGTAAGTCTTTCATCTTGGTAGTTATGACCGTTGTTTAAATAGGTATTGGTTTGTATCGGCAAAAGCAGGGCGTCGATTGCTTTGCCAGGCATTCCTAATCTTGTTGCCGTCATGGCAGTCATTGGGAAATCCCAGCCCCAGGTGTCTTTCCATGACCAGTTGTTCCAGATCCATGCAAAGGTATTCTTCATTATTGTTGTATCAACCATTGGTGTTTTTGGCATCATCCCGAATGCGCCGAACACCGAGGGATGATCGGTCTTAAACTCAGGATTTGTATATGAATCTCCTGCGCTTTCCGTAAACAGGTACTTGTCGTTTTGTTTGGGTAATGGAGAAAGTTTTGCCAGCACAGCATCCCATTTTTTATTCCTTGTTAAATGTAAACGTTCCCGCCATTGTTGTGCAATGTTCAAAGCCCAATGCCAGTAAACCAATTCATAAGTTGGATTAAAAGTTTCTTCTGCTTTAAATCTCTCCTGCGCCGGGATCACTCCTTTACCTAAAATATACCGGCCCTTCGCCGAATCGTAGTAAGCATATGAAGCCATAAAATCAGCCGTGGCAAAAACAAGATCTTTGTATTTTTTTAATGTCTCTTCGTTCTTGTGAGTTCGATAACTGAGTTCAGCGAAATAAATCAGGTGGGGCTGCTGCCAGATCAAAAATGCACCTACTGAAGAAGGGCTTTCCTCCCCTTCATTGTCGGTCATCTTTTGCCATCGGGCCCCTTCGTACCCCTGACGTTTGGCAATATTTTTTGCTTTGTCATAGACTTTTTGATACCATGCGAGACTCTTTTCAAGCAATTCCGTTCTTCCCCATAATGCAAAATGAATAGCATGCCACCAATGCATTTCCAGGTGCGGCTTGCCATACCAGCTGTTATACGTCAGACCGGTTTCCTGCGGCGGATAGTTACCGGCGCACTGAATTTTGGTCAGGTATTGTGAGAGAATAATCCTTCTTTCTAATTCCTTTGCTCTCTTATCAATGCTTCCCGAAAAATCAACGGCGGCCCCGCTTACCCAGAATTTTTTCCATTGCTGTTCATTATTGGCTTTTGTTTGTGAATAAGTAGGAATGACTGTCATATCTATCTTCCGGTCAAACCGGCAACTAAATTCAAATTGATTTTTGCCTGAAGGTGTCAAAACAAAATAATGGTCGCGTTTCTTTTTGATCGCTGCATTCCCTTTCCAGGACAAGTCAATTGAATACGTCGTTGAGTCAAGCCGGTGCACAATATCTGCCGATTGAGGGAACTGTTGAATCAATGATGATTCATGTTTGTCTTCATTCTTCCAGTTATCACCCACATCCTTCCAGTCTCCGTTCGGATAAGGTAATCGAATCCGGATCCCAATTTTGCCGCTGACCAGCAACGGCGAACTTATCTTCACGGCAATTACATCCTGCTGCTGATGACAATAAGTGATTACATCAACAGGATCATTCCCGACTGTGAACCGGGAATGGATCTCACCGGTCCACATGTCGAGCGACTGGCGAATGTTTTGAATGTCTTTAATATCCGCGGGGCTACCATCTTTCTTTACGATTTCAAAACCAATATTTCCGAGTTGTAATCGATGCGGGTTTTGCCTGAACCAGTTTACGGCATCTTTGTTCCTCTCAGGTTCTTTCAATTGAACGGAATAGCTGACATCGCTCCCATTCAATTTGTAGTACTTCAATGTTTCACTAAAAGCATAATTATTGGTATTCGTGAAACTATGCCAACCCCATTCACTTTGTGTACCAAGGGGAACTCCCCTGGCGTACCAACCGGGAAAAGACTGCAAGCCTGTAGCATCTACAGTAAAGGCGAATTGACCATTACCGACTGTAAGTGAAGAAAGAGAGTCGAAAGAAGTATTTATAACGGTGTGTCTTTGCACTAATTGTTTCCTGTTTATGAGTTGGCCTGATGATGCGGACGACAGGCAGAGTAAAACCAAAAAACAGGAGTATCTGTTAAACAGGTTCATTTAATTTTTTAAACATTCTTTGCTCAAATTAACTATTTCAATCGTTCCTGCTGTTCGATACCACCTGTCTTTGCCACTTCCCGCTTTTTAACCGAGCCATACACCATATTATTAAACTTCCAGTCTTTTGTGAATTCCATCGTTCCAAGAGCGACAGCAGTGATCCTGCAATTGGCGTAGACAAAATTGCTTAATAAAGATTGTTCCAGGCCTGTTGCTTCAAAGGCTTTACCGGAATTGGTTGCCGTGATATTACTGATATAAAAGTTCTTTGCGTGCGGTATACCCTTTTCGGCCGGCGTTACTTTTTGCAACATAGATTTCCAGTGTGGCGGAATACTTTCATACGTATATCCCTTCGGCAACTCGGAATAACTATATGCAGGATACCAATTCAGGTTATACTGAAAAACATTATTCACTGAATCCATCCGGCTGTTTTGAAAATAAATATATTCAATTGTTCCGCCTCTCGTAGTAGCTGATTTAATGCGTAGCCCGTTATCTGTATTTCTCGCGGTAAGTTCAGTGGCCAGGACATAACGGATGCCGCCCGAAGTTTCACTTCCCA
>JANWHX010000058.1 GCA_025450235.1 Chitinophagaceae bacterium
TATATTGAAATACCCGCCGACCTGGCCCAACTATTAAAAGAAGGCACAAAAAAATCTTTCAGGGTAAAAGGTAAACTCGATAATTATAAAATAGCAGGCGTATCGTTATTGCCGATGGGTGGTGGCCGATTCATTATGGCCGTGAATGCCACGATGCGAAAGGGAATAGGTAAAAAGAAAGGTGCTATGGTGAAAGTGAAATTGGAAGAGGACAAAAAGGAGATTCAGCTGAATAAAGATTTTATGGAATGCCTGGGTGATGAACCATCCGCTGTTGAATTCTTTAAAACCCTTGCAGCCTCTCATCAACGATACTTTAGCAAATGGATCGACGATGCAAAAACCGTTGAAACCAGGGCAAAACGAATTGCCTCGGCGGTTACGGCCTTGTCAAAAAAACAGGGTTATGGGGAAATGTTAAGAAGCCATCAAAAGAAGTAGAGGAGCGAAGTCGGGAGTCGAGAGTCGGGACAACCGATGCGTTCTTTCGTACTGCCGACTCCCGATTAACTTCGCTTAATATATTTTCTCTTCTACTCTCGGGGCGCTGAAATACAGGAGGCCACTTCTTTGTAATACTTCTGCGACATGATTTGCGGTGAGCGCACCCGGATTGTAACGGCTAAATTCTTTTGCAAGCCTGATTACATTCGCTTTATATTTTTTATTGTTGATTACAGTCTCCACCGCATTTTTTATCCGGGATTCCTTTGGCCGTTCTGTTTTCAGGTTAATGCCAAGGTCAAAATAGCCGATCCTTGCATTTATCTCATTTTTTCCTTCATGAACGCCCGCAACCACCAACGGTAATTCATTTTCGATACCGAGCATCACTCCACCGTAGCCGCCATTGGTGATGTACACGTCTGCATATGGCATTATATCACCAAATGGAATGAAGTCTTCTATAATGATATTACTATGAGGAAACCTTCGCCTAAGTTCCGGTGTTTTTGAGCCTCCGGTTGTGACGACCACAAGCGTATCACTGTCCTTAAACGCCTCAAGTGTGGGCACCAGGATTTTTTCCGGATCTTTTTCTACTGTGCCCTGCGTCACCAGTATAATTTTTTCATATTGGGTTAGTCGGTCATCAAACCATGGGATTCTCTTCTTTGATGCTGAATAAGGCAATAAAGCACCAATAAAATGAATATGCCTGCTCAAATCGCTGCGTTCATATTCAAAACCGGGTGTGCCGCTTTGCAACATAACAGTTGATTTTGTGATCAGCATATCGAATATGCTTTCACGATTGTGGGGTATGTTGTGCTTATCCAATATCTGCCACATGACACGATTGGGACCGCCGAAGATCAGTTTCCTTGTTATTGCCCGGAGGAGACTTTGTTTCATCCGGCCAATCAAGTTTCTTGAAGGTGTCATTCCGAGACCGGCCGGCGGCAGGTCCGCCGATGTTTCTGTAAGGGGGAATACGCCGATTGATACAACCGGAATATTCATTTTCTCCTTCACAAAAGGAATCCCGGAAAAGGCGCAGTCTGCAACCAGGAGTTCGAAAGGAAAACTTCTTTGTATTTCGAGCAGATCAGCATAGTATTCGGCGCAACGCAAAATAAAAACATTGATCATGTCAAACTTTAATTTCTTCATCTGGCCCTTGATTTTATTCCTCTCTGGAAACAGGGTTTCAAGATTGTCGCCTCTTACTTCTAATGCTTTCTTAAATGGATAGTGCGGAATATTCAGTTTTTCGAGTTTATCCGCATACAAACCCGACGCATACCACCTGACATCGCAGCCCAAATTTTTCAGATAAACAGCAAGACCTGTCAATGGATTAAAATGCCCGTCTGCAGGGAAATTCGCAAATAGTATTTTTTTCCCTTTTAATGACTCAGTAGGAATGATATCATCCCCGAATGAAAATTGATTACTCATGGTTGAAGGTTTAAAAATAAGGTTTAAATTTTTCCCAATGCTACTGTATCCACACGGTTATTGCCAGCCCGGTTTACATCAAATGTCAATCTTGCCGGATCAGTTGCATGTACACCGCAATGAAATGTATTCACCGAAATGCTTTTATTTGCATTATGATCTCCTCAATCCATGATTTTAAAAACCCATTCTTCATTGGAATAGCCGGCAGTGGTATGAGCGCAATTGCACAATACTTACAAGGAATTGGCAAAAGCGTTTCAGGGAGCGACCGGTTTTTTAAAGCAGGCGAGTCCAACGAGACAAAAGAAAAACTGGAAGCAGAAGGGATAAATTGCTATTTGCAAGACGGCCAGGGAATAACAGCAGAGACGGATATCGTCGTAGTTTCTACAGCCGTTGAAGATACCATAGCGGAAGTGCAAAAGGCAAAACAACTAAATATTCCAATCATCAAAAGGTCTGAGCTCCTGGCCATGATCGCTGAAAGTAAAAGGACTATAGCGGTGGGTGGCACAAGCGGCAAGAGTACCACTTGCGCCATGTTGTTTGATATATTGGAATTTGCCGGCGTTCAACCAAGCATCATCAGCGGAGCTGGCCTGGTCAGCCTCATTAAAAAAGGTAAGATCGGTAATGCGAAAGTTGGTGTCGGGGATTGGCTGGTGATTGAGGCGGATGAAAGTGATGGTTCCATCGTTCAGTATAAGCCGGAGATAGGTCTGCTCTTAAACATTGACAAGGACCACAAGGAGATTGAGACACTGCTGGATATATTCAAAACTTTTAAAGAAAATTCAAAACGGTTTGTTGTAAATCAGTCACACCCTTTGGCAAGGCCTTTTTCTCAGGATACCCGGCAAGATTTTTCATGGGACGGAGGTGATGCAGGATATAAAGCATCCGGGTTCAGTCAGCAGGGGCTTGCTATTTCCTTTAAGATAAATGGCGCCGCTTTTAAATTAAACCTTGTCGGCAAACACAATATGGAAAATGCATTGGCCGCCTCTGCCATTGCCGCGCAGGTTGGGGTCGGGCTGGATATTTGTTCGGAAGCTTTAAATAAATATGAGGGTATTTATCGCCGCAACCAGGTTTTGGGCAATAAGAATGGCATCTGGCTGATCGATGATTTTGCTCACAACCCGGTAAAATGCGCTGCTGCGATTTTAGCCTGCCAGCCCATTGCTCCTAAAGTCATCGCCTGGTTTCAACCCCATGGTTACGGACCTACCAAGTTTTTACGCAATGATTTTGTTCATGAAATATCGAATGTGCTTCGGCCCGAAGATGAAATATGGATGAGCGAAATATTTTATGCGGGAGGAACCACTACAAAGGATATATCTGCCAATGATCTTATCAATGATCTGAAAGCTATGCATAAGCGGGCATTTTTTGTGGAAGATCGAAATGACTTCCTTGGAGTTGTCCGGCCAAATTTAACCAGGGATTGTGTATTGCTATTGATGGGAGCGAGGGATCCTTCGTTGGAACAGTATTCCAAAACGATTTGGGAGAAACTTTGACTATTCGTTAAACAGCTATGCAAACTGTGGAACAGTTCCCTGTTTTCCCACAGGCGAAAATAAATACCAGCAAAGTGCAAGCAATAAACTCTGATGTGTTGCTGAAGTTTTAACGGCAGGCAAGATACTTTTATCGTTTTCCAATCCTAATGCGCAAACTGCTAAAGGTTCATCAGGAGATTCTTTGTAAATGACCACTTTAGGTTCCTTGTCGCTGATGATAGTGTAATAGAGCTTTTCATCATTGAATGTGATGAGGTTGTCTTTATTTTCCGTTGTAACATGGCCGATCCTGATGCCATATTCATTTCGCATTACCATTTTATTCTTTAAGAACCCTTCATAGCGGATCGTGAACGCCCGTTTTTCTCCCTCAGATTCGATCTTTACGAAATTCGAAGAGGACTGAAATCCAAGGGTGAGGAGCTTACGGCCATCATTCCAAAGCGCATATACTTTATTACCGATGCCAGAAGTTACTGTTTCCCAATTCATATAGCGAGGGTTTTTAGAAGCTTAATTCACGTATAATATTACGAAGCTTTGTGCCGGAGAGTTCCTGTTAACTTAAAATTAATATTAACTTCATATTGCGACTATTTTAGGTGAGTAACCTGTGTATAACTCTCTACGAATCCACATTAAATGCAGAAATTTGACCCCTAAACTCATATAATCATGCTTACTTCCAACGAGAAGACCTTCCTGGAAAAGGCCATTGCTTTGTCGAAAATCGGGATGGAAAGCGGCAATGGGGGGCCTTTTGGCTGCATAATCGTAAAAGACAACCAGGTAATCGGGGAAGGAAATAACCGGGTTACATCTTCCAATGACCCTACGGCTCATGCAGAGGTAGTGGCTATCCGGGAGGCTTGTAAAAAACTGAACAGTTTCCAGTTGGAGGGATGTGATATTTTTACAAGTTGCGAACCCTGCCCGATGTGTCTTGGGGCAATTTATTGGGCCCGGCCCCGCAGGGTCATCTATGCGAATACCCGGCAGGAAGCTGCTGCCATTGAATTTGATGATGAATTTATTTACAGTGAGATAAATGCGGTAATGACCGATCGCAAGATCCCCTTTATACATAGCCCTCACCCGGCTGCCAAAGAAATATTTACTGCCTGGAAGAACTGGGAAGGCAAACAAAAGTACTGATCAGGGCTTTTGCATTGACTTGTGCACGAGGACATAGGAAATAATGATAAGCAGGATAATGATGAGGATTGAGATATAAAGCCATGACTGATCTTTCAATTGCATCTTTTGTCTCCGTTGTTTTTTCTTTTCCGTTTTTTTCTTCAGGTCACGGTTCAACATGTCGACCAGATAAGCTACCCGTTGTTTATCTTTGAATTCCTGCAGCCCTTCCATCGCATCATTGGCAAATTCATTATCGAGCAGTTTTTTTTCGACTTCATGTTTCTTCTCATCCGATAGCTTATCCTGCAGATAAAGCAGCAATGTTTCCTGGTCAATATCGGTTGATAAATGGGATAATATGTCTTTCAGGTTATTGGCCATTACCTGTCGGGGTTTTCTTTGATTTTTCTTTCGATCAGAATCCTGAGATTCCGTTTTCCGTTCTGAATGTAACTTTTTACCTGCAGCATGGTGAAGCCAGTCATCTCATTTATCTCCTGGTATGTTTTCTTTTGCAGGTAAAACAAAGTTACACATTGCTTTTGCTCAGGGTTTAGTTCTTTTAATGCTTCTTCCATCAGGTCCAATGTTTGGTCAGTCTGCTTCAAAACCTGCTCGTCGGTTTCTTCCCCCGGAGCCGACATCAGTTTTTCATTAATTTCAACGGGTATCTTTCCATGCTTGTCTCTTAGTTTCATCAGGCAGTGGTTCTTGGCCACCATATAGATCCAGGATTTGAAATATTCCACTTTATACTTATGCAGTTCCTGGATCACCTTTAAAAAGATCTGCTGCACGCTGTCCTTTGCATCGTCTTCATTCTTCAAATACTTCATACACACACCGAGCAATAATAAGGTATAGCGTTCCAGCACGATCCCCAGCCATTCATTATTTTGATCAGCATAGAATTTTTCCAGCAGTTCCTGGTCGGTTATATGATCGTTCTTTCCTTTAATCACAAACGGAAAATAGTTAATTTTTTATAAGAAGACCCATAAGGTTTATTGGAATTCTCTCATTAATCCAGGTCTGCCAAAACCTTATTGGTCTGTTCAATTTAAGATGCAAAGCGGCTATTAATTCATAACATTAATAATACTGTCCATTTCCTATATTCGGGAAAAATAGAATCATGGAGTACGCAGTAGTCGCCGTTCCGGCAGCCCCGGTACGGCGAAAAGCCCGGCATCAACGCGAAATGGTAAACCAGCTACTATTCGGAGAACCAGTAAAGATCTTAAAGCAAAAAAATGAATTATGGGTCAGGGTGCGCAGCATTCATGATGGATACGAAGGCTGGATGACCGTCAACTTGTTGAGAGAAATAAATGAAAAAGAAGCAAAAATGGGTTGCGAATTAGTGACAACCGGTATGTTGAACACAATCCTTATTAATGGAATAAAAATGAATATACCGGTTGGTTCGTCTCTTCCCGGTTTAATAGAGGGAAAGGCGAAGCTCGGTGCGTGGGAATATGAGTTTGCAGGGAAATTTTCGAATCGAAAACAGTTACCGCCTAACGATGATCAACTGAAACAACTGACCGGTCAATGGATGAATGCTCCTTATATGTGGGGTGGGCGTACAGTTTTCGGCGTCGATTGCAGCGGCTTTGTCCAGGTGAATTATAAAATGATGGGAATCGACCTGTCAAGAGACGCATGGCAACAGGCGCAGCAGGGAAAAACAGTTAAGAAACTAAAGGAAGCCATATGTGGAGATCTTGCTTTTTTTGACGATAAGGATGAAATCGTTCATGTTGGCATTTTGCTGAATACAGAACAGATCATTCATGCATCAGGAAAAGTGAGAATCGACATAATTGACAGAAAAGGGATCATCAATTCAGATACGCAAAAGCGAACCCATTTACTTCGGAGCATAAAAAGGTACTGGTAATATCGCCTCGTTATAGCGGGTATCCAATCTTACCGTCAATACAAGACACATCTCCTTACTTTCGGTAGGTCCGAACCAGGTTATGGCAAAAGGTGCAATGGCATGGTATCCATCAAAAAAATTATAAGTAGCTCCGGCAGACCCACTACCCGCCGGGTTTTCTGAATATTGGTTGGAAAGGAAACTACCTTTAAAGCGCTTCAGTAATTTATCAAATTCTTTCTTTACGTCCTGCACTCCATCTTTTGTGTCGTTGTCATAAGCGAATAATTGATAATTATAGATGGTGTCTTTTGCCAGTGAATCGATGTCAACCGGCAATTCTGTCAATACCACCTGCACTCTCGTCGGCTTAAAGAAAAATGGGTTAAAGTTTTTGTAGGTCCCCTGGAAGAAAAACAATGTACTGTCAGTCCGTTTTTCAAGTATTTTGCTCGTGATGGCAGGGTCATTCAGCAGGTGCGTCATGAATGAACTGAATTCTCCCTCGAAAGGATCAGAACGGAAATATGTTTTTGTAATTTTCGGAACAGCTTTTTGGCTATATGTTGACGCTACTAATAAGAGGATAAATGACAACAGGCAAACCTTTCTCATGAGCCGTCTTTCTATAAAGTTATTGAACCTTCTCTTTTCAATCTGTTAAAATATTCCCTTTACCCATTTTACGATAATAGCATCCCAGCCAAGCATTTTAAACGCGGTATAAAACAGAATAACTGCAAATATCTTTTTCAATGTATCCTGATCGATCTTCAATGCAAGGCTGCTGCCGATATAGCCGCCGCCGATAAAGCCTAATGCCAGGATCCCAACTACTTTAAGGTCGATTGGCGTTCCCGCCGTTTTGCAATCAACATAATATTTTATGGAGGCAAGAATGACAACAGGTAAAGTCAGTACCGCCAGTGAAGTGCCCTGGGCCTGGTGCTGGGTATAGTTTAGAAAGAGGACAAGAGCGGGAACAAGGATGATGCCTCCGCCAACGCCAACCAATCCACTCAATATGCCGGCGGCAAGTCCAATCAACAGGATCGTGATTACGATTTGAGTTGTCATACTATTTTTTTGTAGTGGTTCCACAATCAATGTTTGAAATTTTCTTTATAAAAACCGATGGCCTTGCGAATAACCCCAAAGGCAGTGTCTTTGTCCTGGAAATTGTCTATTTCCACTTTTTTATTTTCTAAAACTTTATATTGTTCAAAAAAATTCCTCAGCTCGAGCAAAAAATGCTGAGGCAGATCTTCCATTTTCTGATAATGATTTACCGACGGATCTTTTGAAGCCACTGCAATAATCTTGTCATCCACCTGGCCGCTGTCGATCATTTGCATATTACCAATGACACTGGCTTCAACCAGGCAAAGGGATTGAACCGGCTGCGAACATAACACCAGGATATCCAACGGATCGCTATCCTCTCCAAGCGTTTGTGGAATAAAGCCATAGTTAACCGGGTAATGAAAAGACGAATAGATAACCCTGTCCAGCCGGAGCAATCCCGTTGCTTTATCTACTTCATATTTTGCCCGCGAACCCTGCGGGATCTCGATCAATGCATTTACTTTTTGGGGCGCACTCTCTCCGTAATGTGCACCGTGCCAGGGATGATTGACTGTTAACATAAATAGTAATTAGTTCAGCGAACGAATTTCATACCTGCATACGTTGCTAGTAAACCTAACACCACGCTTGCCACGACATATGAAAAGAAATAAACCAATCTTTGTTCTTTTAATAATCCAATGCCTTCTAATGTAAAAGCCGAAAAAGTTGTGAAGCCGCCACATAGCCCGGTCATCAGGAATAATTTCCAGTGTTCATTCTCAGTAAATGACTTGAAACTTAACCCCCAGAAAATACCAATCAGCAGGCACCCGCTGATATTTACTGCAAAAGTACTCCACGGAAAATGATGAGGATAATTCAATGTAAACCATCGTTGGCAAAGATACCTGGCTATACTTCCAAGGCCGCCACCTAAACCGACTAACAAAATGTTTTTGATCATGGCAGGCTGTCAGGTTGATGCTTAAAGATATATTTAAAATCAACGAGCCATTTTCCTTCTCGTTTCAATACTTTCAGTGAATCTTTCTGATTCCGGAATGAATTAGAGTAGTAGACAACAGTTGTTGAATCATTCGGCCTCTTTGTGTCATGTACAATGATGGAAGCTTCTTTATATTTTATCTTGTCCTCCGGCTTCATTCGTTCTTTATAGAATCTTTCTGACACATCAATATCCTGTTGGTTCAGTGAATCTTTAACGATGTAAATCCGGGCCCTGTCAAAATCACCTTCAAGAGCCGCTTTAATAAAATACCTGGCAGCGCTGAGATCATCTTCGGGGATATCAGCCTTTTTTTCATCATTCTTACAAGCAGATACATAAAAAAGCAGGAATGAAGAAAAGTAAAATATCTTTTTCATTCCTGCAAAGTAAATCAATAATTAATAATTATTGATCATTGTAATGGTCTTATTGTCTCGGGGTTTCCTTTTCTGCCTCCCTGTTATAAGCCCGGAGTATCTGTTTTACCAGTTTGTGACGTACCACATCTTCTTCATCCAATTCTATATGAGCAATGCCATCTATGTTTTGCAGAATGCGGACAGCCGTTACCAAACCGCTTCGCTGATTCCTTGGCAAATCGATTTGCGTAATGTCACCGGTTATAATAGCTTTTGCATTAGCACCAATCCTTGTAAGGAACATTTTTATCTGGAGGTCAGTAGCATTCTGCGCTTCATCCAGGATGATGAATGCATGGTCGAGTGTACGGCCACGCATATATGCCAGTGGAGCGATCTCGATGGTTCGTGTCGTCATGTAATACCCGAGCTTATCGGCCGGTATCATATCATCCAACGCATCATACAATGGACGCAGATAGGGATCGATTTTTTCTTTCAGGTCTCCCGGTAAAAAACCAAGACTTTCCCCCGCTTCAACGGCGGGCCTTGTCAAAATGATCTTCTTTACCTGTTTATTTTTTAAAGCTCTTACGGCCAGTGCAACGGCAGTATATGTTTTGCCTGTACCTGCGGGTCCGATGGCAAATACTACATCATTCTTTTCCGCTTCATGCACCAGTTTTTTTTGATTAGTCGTTCTGGCCCTTACGGATTTACCATGGGGACCAAAAACCAACACATCATTGGGATGATGATCCTTGAAATTATCAATAGTATCTGTATCGTCGCCACCGAGGATCTGTTCGAAATAATTCTCGCTCATGTGGCCGTTCCGTTCGAGGTAGGAGATCAGGAGTTCTATTTTTTCCCGGGCATTAGCAATCTGTTCCGGTGCGCCGCTTAATTTGATCTGCGTGCCGCGGGAAAGGATCTTTAGCAAAGGAAATTTTTTCTTGAGGATGTCTAGTTTGCCGTTATTTACTCCAAAGAACTCAATAGGGTTAACGGTTTCGAGGTTAATGATCGTGTCTGTCAAATCGGGCCTGTTTAAATATTCATAAAGCCGGCGAGGGATAATGCCGGATTACTTACGCGTCTTCTGAAGTGGGTTACAGAAGCCTTATCCCCCTAGATTTCAAATATATCGCATTGAAATCTGTATATCCTAAAGTTAATTATTAACAACTGTTAATAGAAATATTTTCAAAGAAATTTTAGTTAATGTATTAGTATGATTACGATAATAGTGACAATGGTCGGATAAGGACATGGTGTGGCTCCGGGATGCTGTAAAATCGGCGTTCGGTTATCCCATGAATTGACCAACCGGAACAAAGCATTCGATGAACAATGCTAATCGAAATGATGAGTTCCGTAGGGTCGGTCCTGAAATAATCAGAGCATTCAGGATTCATTCAACGATTCACCGTTAATTTTGTTCATTGATTCATCTTAAAACATAATGTATGGCAATAGCCGCCGGTTCCAAAGCACCCCCTTTTAAATTATACAACACGGAGCGGAAAGAAATTTCATCCGATGATTTTGCAGGGAAGATCGTTGTCCTGAGTTTTTTTCCTGCCGCGTTTACACGAGTGTGCACCGAACAGGTATGTAACAGCCAGGACGATTTAAATTATTATAATAATCTCGGGGCTGTCGTGATCGGCCTATCCGTGGACATGCCGTTTTCTTTAAAAGTTTTCAAAGAAAAATACAGCCTGAACTATGAATTACTTTCTGATTTCAATAAACGAACCATTCATGATTATGATATGTACCAGTGTAATTTTATCTGCGATTTGAAAGGAGTAGCAAAAAGGGGAGTGGTGGTCATAGATAAGAACGGTGTCGTAGCCTATTCTGAAGAAACGGTCACTACAGGAACACAGGTAAACTTTACAGCCTTGAAAGAAGCATTAGGCAAAATCAAGTGATTTATTTTATTTTTCACGGTCATCTTTACGGGTAGTCATCCATATTTTTTTGATAAGATACCCGGCCCCAATCATGATAGCGAGGATGACACCGATAACGGTAAGTCCATCATCAATCCCGCGCATTGAACTGTTATTGCAGGCGGTGAAGAACA